>URQS01000016.1 GCA_900550035.1 uncultured Prevotella sp.
GAAGGGGCAGAAGCACATAGCCCAGGACGCTGCCCTGGGCTATGTGCTTCTGCCCCTTCGGGGCGTACTGCTTTGACTTATAGCACACTTTCAGTGTGCTTGTTGGGCTTTTAGCCCGCCTTTTTGTCTTTTAAATCTTTCCTCCGTAGCACAGGTCGCCGGCATCGCCGAAGCCCGGTACGATGTACTTGTGCTCGTTGAGACCCTCGTCTACGGCAGCACACCAGATGGTAGTGTCGTCGGGGAATGTCTTGCGTACATGCTCAATGCCCTCGGGCGAAGCCATAACGCAAACCACGTGCACCTTCTTGGGGGTTCCCTTGGTGAGCAGCGCCTTGTAGCCCAGCTCCATAGAGCCGCCAGTAGCGAGCATCGGATCGACGATGAGCAGAGTGGCGTCGTTGAGGTCGGGTGTGGCAAGATACTCTACGTGGATGCCAACCTTGGTGTGAGCCTCGTCCTCATACTCGCGGAATGCCGAAACGAAGGCGTTGCCAGCGTGGTCGAAGATGTTGAGGAAGCCCTGGTGGAAAGGCAGACCTGCACGGAATATGGTGCCGAGCACCAGCTTGTCGGTAGGCACATTCACCTTGGCAACGCCAAGCGGAGTCTGTATGTCGCGCTCCTCATAGTCGAACGTCTTGCTCAGCTCGTAGGCGATGAGTTCGCCGACACGCATGATGTTGTTGCGGAACAGCAGACGATTCTTCTGATAGTCCTTGTCGCGCATCTCTGCCATATACTTATTAATAATAGAGTTGCTCTTGCTGAAATCAATTACTTTCATATTGTTCGTTTGTTTTTAAAATTCTCACAAAATTACAAATAAAATCCAGTATCATCACGATGCCTACCCTTGCAGACCGCACACAACATGTTACATTTCTATTTCTTTAACAAATAGTAGCTGAGGCTCCTGTCTCAGCAGCAATCAAACATTTAATACCCTATAAAATACCAAATTGTAAACTGCAAATGACAATATATGACTGCATGTTCGGTTTTGCGAAATTTTAACAAAAAAAATATTGAACACACGCAAATTTTGTCACCCATAAACATTGTTATCTTATAGTTTTTTCATAACTTTGCCGATGTAAATATAAGAGCGGCCAAATCCCCCGCAACGATTTACACCTATTTATATAAAGGACAATGAAAGTCGCCTGCACAGAAGCAACGGCCCCGATCAGGCAATAGTGGAGTCAGGCCATGGAAGTTGATTCTATATTCACATCTAAATAATATTTTTCAAAAATGGCAAAGTTAGATTTGACACAGTACGGAATTACTGGTTCTACAGTAATCGCTCACAATCCGTCTTATGAGAAGTTGTTCGAAGAGGAAACAAAGGCTGGTCTCGAAGGTTTCGAGGTAGGTAAGCAGACTGAACTCGGTGCTGTCAACGTAATGACAGGTATCTACACCGGTCGTTCGCCTAAGGACAAGTACATCGTAATGGACGAGAACTCTAAGGACACTGTATGGTGGACAACAGAGGAATATAAGAATGACAATCACCCGATGTCTGAAGAGGTTTGGGCAACGGTTAAGGATATCGCCAAGAAGGAGCTTTGCAACAAGAACCTCTATGTAGTAGACGGTTTCTGCGGAGCTAACAAGGATACACGTATGGCTGTTCGTTTCATCGTTGAGGTTGCTTGGCAGGCTCACTTCGTAACAAACATGTTCATCCGTCCTACAGCTGAAGAGCTTGAGTCTTTCGAGCCTGACTTCGTTGTTTACAACGCATCTAAGGCTAAGGTAGAGAACTACCAGGAGCTCGGTCTGCACTCAGAGACTTGCGTTGCCTTCAACGTAACTTCTAAGGAGCAGGTTATCATCAACACATGGTACGGTGGTGAGATGAAGAAGGGTATGTTCTCTATGATGAACTACTTCCTCCCGCTCAAGGGCATCGCTTCTATGCACTGCTCTGCTAACTGCGACAAGAACGGCGAGAACACAGCTATCTTCTTCGGTCTCTCTGGTACAGGTAAGACTACATTGTCTACCGACCCGAAGCGTCTCCTCATCGGTGACGACGAGCACGGATGGGACGACAACGGCGTATTCAACTTCGAGGGTGGCTGCTATGCTAAGGTTATCAACCTCGACAAGGAGTCTGAGCCCGATATCTACAACGCTATCCGTCGCGACGCTCTCCTCGAGAACGTAACTGTTGCTGCTGATGGCAAGATCGACTTCGCTGACAAGAGCGTAACTGAGAACACACGTGTTTCTTACCCGATCTACCACATCAACAACATCAAGCCGGGTTCTTCTGCACCAGCTGCTAAGCAGGTTATCTTCCTCTCAGCTGACGCATTCGGTGTACTGCCTCCAGTATCTATCCTGACTCCGGAGCAGACTCAGTACTACTTCCTCTCAGGCTTCACAGCTAAGTTGGCTGGTACAGAGCGTGGCATCACAGAGCCGACTCCTACATTCTCAGCTTGCTTCGGCCAGGCTTTCCTCGAGTTGCACCCGACAAAGTACGCTCAGGAGCTCGTTAAGAAGATGGAGAAGAACAACGCTAAGGCTTACCTCGTTAACACAGGTTGGAACGGTACTGGCAAGCGTATCTCTATCCGCGACACACGTGGTATCATCGACGCTATCTTGAGCGGTGACATCGACAAGGCTCCTACAAAGCAGATTCCGATGTTCGACTTCAAGGTTCCGACAGAACTTCCTGGTGTAGCTACTGAGATTCTTGATCCGCGCGACACTTACGCTGAGGCTTCTCAGTGGGAGGAGAAGGCTAAGGACCTCGCTGCTCGCTTCATCAAGAACTTCGCTAAGTACACAAACAACGAGGCTGGTAAGGCTCTCGTAGCTGCTGGTCCTCAGCTCTAATCTTTCAGACAAAGATAAAGACTAAATAAAAAAGGTCTGTTTCCCGCAATGGGAGACAGACCTTTTTTTTATTGTACGAATGAAAAATGCAAATATTGTATTCAGGCGACTACAGTCCGACGGCCTCAACTTCCTGCACTTGTTCGGGATTGAAGTGGCGGTCGCCGGTTATTGTAACACGTCGCATGTATAGGGCGGAGAAGCGGCAATAAGCCTGCTCGTCCATCTCGCCGCTGCATATATATTCCATACCATTAATATATATGTGTTCGCCACGTTGGCAACCACGCAACGTGACACGCACAAAGCCGTAGAATCCGGGCGAAAAGTCGTAGGTGGCGGAATGGTCGGAACGGTCGAAGAATCGCGGACTGATAATTCTGCGCACTCGCACGGCATCGTCGTTGAGGATGTTATACTGGAGCGGATTGTAGCCGAAGATGCTTTCGGCTGCCACTCCATAGTCTTTATTTACGCTGTGGCTGCCTTTCTGTGAGACAATGGCTGGTTGCCACACAGGCGTTGTCATATCGCCGTAGGAGGGATGTGTGGGCATCTGATAGCGGTTGTCCATCAGTTCGCCATCGGCTGTGAGGCGTGTTGAGGCTGCGCTGCACATCCATCCGTCAATGCTGCATGTGGCGAAGGGCTGATGGTGGATGTCTGTTCCGAAGAAGCCTATAGAAAGTCGAGGGGAGGCAATTGTAGCGGTAGGTGCTACGAGAAGTGCAATGGTGTTGGAGTCGGTGCGCAGAAACTGTGTCACGTCGAATGTTACGGACACAGTAGAAGTGGCTGCATTGATATGACGGGGCATATAAAGCGCTGTAGATACGTTGCGACCATTGACATAGAGAATGAAGCGTGAATTGGATGCAACGCACACAGAGGCGTGTTTAGGAGGGTTGTGGGCAACGAATGTGCGGCGAAACCATACACACGACGAGTCTGTAGATGACGGCGATGCCATCCACTCTGTCCCGAACTGCTGCGCATGGACGGCTGTAAAGGCAAACAGAAGAAGTATGAATGTATGGAATAGGCGCATGGAGAGTTGAAAGTTGAGAGTTGAAAGAAAAATGAGAGCTGAAAATTGAGAGTTGAGAGTTATGATTACTGACGATAAACGTCAAATATTAATGCATTATAGTCAATGCATGTCATAACTTTCAACTCTCAATTTTCAACTCTCAACTTATACAAACACTACGCGTCGATATTGGCGTAGGTAGCGTGTTCTTCGATAAACTTACGGCGCGGCTCTACGTCGTCGCCCATAAGCATTGAGAATATTTCGTCGGCCTCGGCTGCATTCTCGATGGTGACCTGCTTGAGCAGTCGTGTCTGTGGGTCCATTGTGGTCTCCCAGAGCTGCTCGGGGTTCATCTCGCCAAGACCTTTGTAGCGCTGTGTGTGGACTGACTTGCCGTCTTCAACACCACCGGCATACTTGTCGAGGAATGCCTGGCGCTGCTGCTCGGTGTAGCAATATTCCTTCACCTTGTTCTTGTAGGTGCAGAGGTAGAGCGGCGGGTTGGCGATGTAGAGGTGGCCCTCCTGGATTACTTTCGGCATGAAGCGATAGAAGAGTGTCATGATGAGCGTGTCGATGTGTGAACCATCGACGTCGGCATCGGTCATGATGATAATCTTGTCGTAGCGCAGCTTGTCGATGTTGGCTTCCTTGTCCTCCTCACCGTCAACGCCAAAGCGTACACCGATGCTCTGGATGATGTTCATAACCGACTCCGACTCGAACACCTTGTGCCACATTACCTTCTCGACATTGAGAATCTTACCGCGCAGAGGCAGGATGGCTTGAGTGTAGCGGTCGCGTCCCTGCTTGGCAGAGCCACCGGCGGAGTCACCCTCGACGAGGAATATCTCGCACTTCTTGGGGTCGCGGTTGGAGCAGTCGGCAAGTTTGCCGGGGAGTCCGCCACCGGTCATCGGGTTCTTGCGCTGTACGCTCTCGCGTGCCTTGCGTGCTGCGATACGTGCTGTGGCTGCAAGAATCACCTTGTCGCATATCATCTTGGCTTCCTTGGGGTTTTCCTCAAGATAGTTGGCCAAAGCCTCGCCTACAGCCTGCTGTACGGCTCCTGCCACCTCGCTGTTGCCGAGCTTGGTCTTGGTCTGGCCCTCAAACTGTGGCTCAGCTACCTTAATGGCGATTACGGCTGTGAGTCCTTCGCGGAAGTCCTCGCCTGCAATCTCTATCTTTGCCTTCTCAATCTGCTTTGCAATGGCTGGGTCGGCATCGGCGTAAGCCTTGAGTGTACGTGTAAGAGCAGCACGGAAACCAGTGAGGTGTGTACCACCCTCGATGGTGTTGATGTTGTTGACGTAAGAGTGGATGTTCTCCGAATAGTCGGTGTTGTACATCACTGCCACCTCGATAGGTATGCCCTGCTTCTCGGTCTTCAGATAGATGACGTCGTCGAAGAGGTGGGTGCGGTGACGGTCGACGTAGCGAACGAATTCCTTGAGTCCGTCCTTGGCGTGGAACACTTCCTCGCGTGTCTTGCCCTCTTCGTCGGGGCGCATGTCGCGCAGCGTAATCTTGATGCCGGCGTTGAGGAACGCGAGCTCACGCATGCGGCGTGCTATGATGTCCCACTGGTAGTGGGTGGTGGTAAATACAGTTGGGTCTGGCCAGAACTGCTGGCGTGTACCGCGGAGTTCGGTCTCGCCTACTACCTTGACGGGATAGAGGGGCTTGCCCTTCTCGTACTCCTGCTGGTAGATTTTGCCGTCGCGGAACACCTGCGACTTCATGTGGGTAGACAGCGCATTTACGCAGCTTACACCTACGCCGTGCAGACCGCCACTGACCTTATATGAGCCTTTGTCGAACTTACCTCCAGCGTGGAGCACTGTCATCACGACCTCAAGTGCCGACTTGTGCAGCTTCTCGTGCATGTCGACAGGGATACCGCGACCATTGTCCTGAACGGTGATTGATTCGTCCTCGTTGATGGTCACCTCGATGTGGGAGCAATAGCCTGCCATGGCTTCGTCGATAGAGTTGTCGACGGTCTCGTTGACAAGATGGTGCAGACCTTTCTCGCTGATGTCTCCGATATACATTGCCGGACGCTTGCGCACGGCTTCAAGTCCTTCAAGAACCTGAATATTACTGGCCGAGTAATTGTTCTCGGTGTTCTGTATTTCTGCCATTTTGATTTTTCTATGTTTAGACCACAAAAGTACTAAAATTATGTGAGTTAGGGAAATTTAGAGTATTAAAAAACGTCTAAAACAGAACTCAAAATGGGCGGTGTGTGGTGGGGAAAAGACAAAAAAAGAGGTCACACTCCTTTCGGAATATGACCTCAGTATGGGTTGCCAACAAACTACTTAGGCGAGCTTGCTGATATGCAGACACAAGCTTGACTTCAAGTTTGCAGCCTTGTTCTTGTGGATGATGTTAGTCTTTGCCAACTTGTCCAGCATTTTCTGAACGGTAGGATAGAGCTTGACAGCTTCTTCCTTGTCCGTCATAGCGCGAAGCTTACGAACAGCATTACGCATTGTCTTGGCGTAGTATCTGTTGTGCAAAGCCTTAGCCTTGTCCTGACGGATTCTCTTAAGTGATGATTTGTGGTTTGCCATCTTGTTATGTTTCTTCTTTTTTATTTTTATTGTAGTCCCTAGGAGAGTCGAACTCCTCTTTAGAGAATGAAAATCTCTCGTCCTAACCGATAGACGAAGGGACCGAAGTGCTTTATTTTTGCGGATGCAAAGGTACGACTTTATTTTAGTATGGACAAATTTTCCTTGGTTTTTTTTATCAAAACGCCTCTTTTTTCAGTAATTTTGCCATTAAATTACAAAAAGTAGAGGAAAATGCATGTAAAAACCAAGGCTATAGTGCTTAACTCGCTGAAATACGGTGAGTCGCAGATTATCGTCGACCTGCTCACTGAGTGTGTTGGAAGAGTGTCTTTTATGCAGCGTATTCCACGCTCGTCGCGCTCTGGTATCAGCAAGCAGCTGTTTCAGCCGCTCACTATTCTTGACGTGGAGTTCGACCACAGGCAGAGCCAGAAGTTGCAGCGACTGAAGAATGCCTCGATTGCATGGCCGTTCAGCTCAATTCCTTTTGATGCCCATAAACTTGGAATTGCCCTGTTTATGGCCGAATTTGTGACTTATGCTACGCGCTCGGAGCAACAGAACCATGACCTGTTCATGTTTGTGGAGAACAGTGTGATGTGGCTTGACACTTGTGTGAGCAGCTTTGCCAACTTTCATATTGTGTTTATGCTACACATGACGCGCTTTGTAGGTTTCTTCCCCAATGTCGACGAACGACAGGATTGTCCCTACTTCGACTTGCGTGGCGCATGCTTCACACCGCATGCTCCGGCACACGGCGACTTTCTGAAACCCGATGAGGCTGGAATGATACAGCTGCTCATGCGACTTAACTATACGACAATGCGGCTGCTATCGCTGACTCGCAGCGAACGCAACCGCATTGTGGATGTTATACTTTATTATTATAAGCTGCACCTGCCGGAATTTCCAGAGATGAAATCGCTGCCGGTGCTGAAAGAGCTGTTCTGCTGAGTGCAGGGGTTTTCAGCCTTAATGTTGCTTGATTAAGCAAACGATATTATACCGTTCACGTTATTGTCCTCTTCCTTCGGCTTGGCAGATTCGTTCTCGTCGACGATGCGACGGCGCAGTTCCTTGACCATCTGCTGTGTACGTTTGTAGGTAGGTGTGTTCTCTACAGCGAGGATTACTTCCTCATTGTCGAGGTCTTCGGGGCGGAAGATGAACACCTGCGGACGGCGCTTGGTGAGAAGCTGGTTCTTGTCCTCGGGATAGTACTTGCCACGGCGTATAGCCAAATCGTCGGCATGTTCCTGCTCGCGGGCCTGACGGTCGAGGTCGTCCTGTGTCTGCTTTCTGATGTGGATGTTCATTCCGTCGACGTTCTCGATGCCGAAGCCGGTAGCAAGGATTGTCACCTTCACCTTCTTGCCAAGGTCGGGGTCGAGTCCGATACCCCACTTGATTTCGAAGTCGGAACCGAAGCGCTCCATGAAATCGTTCACCTCGTTCATTTCCTCCATCATAAGGCCGTTATTGCCGTTGTCACTTGTTGTGCTGTCCTTGCAGAAGTTGATGCTGAGAAGAATCTTCTTGGCGTTGAACACGTCGTTGTCGTTGAGCAACGGTGAATTGAGCGCATCCTCGATAGCCTGCTTCACGCGGCCTTCGCCCTCGCCGTAGCCGGTTGACATGATTGCTACGCCACCGTCCTTAAGTACGGTCTTGACGTCGTTGAAGTCAAGGTTGATGAGTCCGTGGTTGGTGATAATCTCGGCAATTGACTTTGCTGCGACGCTCAGTGTGTCGTCGGCTTTGCCGAAAGCGTCGAGTACGGTAAGTTCGGGATATATCTCGCGCAGGCGCTCATTGTTGATTACGAGCAATGCGTCGACATGCTTTGCCATCTCCTCGACACCGTCGAGAGCCTGGTCGATCTTGCGTTTGCCCTCGAAACGGAACGGAATGGTCACGATACCTACAGTGAGTATGCCCAGCTCCTTGCTGACACGAGCAATGACAGGAGCGGCACCTGTACCTGTTCCGCCACCCATACCGGCAGTGATGAATGTCATCTTAGTGCCGTCGCTCAGCATCTGCTTGATAGAGTCGAGACTCTCCTCGGCTGCCTGGCGTGCCTTGGCTGGCTTGTTGCCGGCTCCAAGACCTTCGGTACCGAGCTGCAAGAGTACAGGCACCGGCGAATCGTTGAGCGCCTGATTGTCGGTGTTGCAGAGCACAAACGATACGTCGTGTATGCCCTCACGATACATGTGGTTGACGGCATTGCCGCCGCCGCCACCTACACCTATCACCTTGATGATAGTGTTCTTTGTCTCTTTGTCTGGTGTACAGAAGTCCACCATCGGATTGATATTGTTGTCTGGCATGTGAGTTATCAGTTATTTAAGATTTAATCATTAGATCCTGGTTCTGGCTCAACGAGTGAACGTCCGAACTGCTTGAGCGATCCGAAGAATCGTTGCATTATCGATTTCTCCTTCTTTTCGGCAGTCTTGCGCTCTTCCTCGGCTTTTGCCTCGGCAGCGAGACGCTCCTCTTCTGCCTTCTTCTCGGCAGCGATTCGTTCTTCCTCGGCAGCTTTAATCTGCTCGGCAGTAGGCTGAGCCGCAGTAGCTGTAGCTGGCTGGCTGGTGGCAGCAAGCTGCTCTTCGTTGAACAGCGAGTCGTTGAAAGCGTGTCCGGCACAGTTCATGTCGCCCTTTGCCAACAGACTCAGTATGGTGTTCATCGTGCCGTTGGTAGCAAGGGTGGGCTTAGAATCCTTTGTATTGATGTTGATGTTGACAAACTTGGCTACGCGCACCTTCTCAATGTTGATGGCCTTACGGAATGCCTTCTCGATATTGCGCATGTTAGAGCCACCACCGGTGAGCACGATGCCACCGAGCAGCTTGTCCATATATTCTGCAGGGATTAGATTGCGTACGTTCTCGATGATTTCGAGCATACGTGCCTCAACCACTTCGATAAACTTGCGGGTGCTTACAGAGCGGCTGTTGTCTATCGGCCATGTCATATTGGGGTCGATGTCCTGCACTTCGGTATATGCCGAACCGTACTTGCGCTTCATTGTCTCAGCCTCTATCTCGTCCATCTGCAACGACTCAAGGTCTTTGGTGATGTTGTTGTTGCCAAGAGGTATGACGGCGATGTTGCGCAACTTGTCACGATAGTATACCGACACTGTTGTGGTTTCGGCTCCAAGGTCGACCAGTACACAACCAGCGCGCTTTTCGGCTTCGGTCAGTATGCACTCGCCCATTGCTACAGGAGCCAGATAGGTCTCGGCAATGGCTATGCCTGCGTTGTCGAAGCTCTTGCTGAGGCTGCGGTAGAATGATCGGCGCCACAGTATGTTGAGGAAGTTGCCCTCAAGTCGGATGGCCTGGATGCCGACGGGGTCGTTTTGGCATTGCGCATCAACCTTGTATTCCTCGGTTATAGCGTCCTGTATTTCGTAGTCGGGATATGTCATGTTGCGGTTGGCATCCATGAGTTCGTTGACCATATCCTGCGATACGATAGCGTCGAGGGGAAGGTCCTTGATTATGACGTTCTTGACGCTGCGTATGCTTTGTCCGCCTATACCTACATATACCTGGGTTATATCTGTTTGAAGTGTATTCTTGAGTTTCGAGATGATATTGCTCAATCCTTGTGCTGTCTTGTCGATGTTGTAGACAACACCTTTGCGTATGTACGAGGTGGAGTCTTCTGAAGCAACAGCAAGAACAGTAATGCTGCCATCGGGGTTTTTCCGCCCTGCAATGCCGGTCATTTTGGATGACCCGAGCTCAATAGCTACTATAAAATCCTTTGCCATACGTTATATTTATTATTACAATTAATTACTTGACTTTTTCTTTTTGTTGTCGGCTGACTTTTTCTTTTCAGTCGTCTTTTCAGCTGTCTTTTCAGTCTTTGCTGTCTTGTTAGCCAATACGTCGTTATGTGTAGCGTCGCTTTTTACCTTCTTTTCGGTATTTGTGGCGTTGCTATTCTCTGTTGTTGTCGGTACGTTAGCTGTCGCTGTGCCTTCAGAAGGTACAGCTGGTGTTGCTGCATCTTGGTTGTTGGCAGGCACCGGTACTGGTGTCGGTTCTGCTGTACGATTTACTCGTTCCGATTTACCTTTGCGGCATATAATTTGGTTGTCAAATTCGATGTTGATATACGAATATTTGTTCCAGCCTACTTCAGAGAGTCCAAAGCGGTAGAACTTCTCAAGACGTTCCATCTTATAGTTGAAGAACTCAGCGATGGCCTTTCCGCGCTTCTTGCGGTCGATGTCATCGGGCATTTTGCCGAGAAGTACAATGTGGTTGCCTATTCTCGGTACTATCTCCACGCTTTGGTCGGGCAGTATGTTGATTTGTTCTACCAGATTCTTCCACAGGTCGTTCTGCATGATTGTCTTGCCCAGTGGCGACAGACATGTGGTGGCATAGCGTCGGCTTATGCTTCCGGTGGCGATGATAAGATCGCTTGTGTAGTTGCTGCGCGGCATGATGCAGTCGTTGTCGTCGACATAGTAGTCGTCGCCGTTGGCGGCTTTGATGCGTATGACGGGCATACGCTGTGTGACTGATATATATACCGTTCCGCCTTCTGTCTTATGGCACTCAGCGGTCTTGACAAACGGACTGGTGCGCAACATATCCTCGATGGCTCTTGCATTTATGGTGTTCATACGCTTGCCGATAGGATAGACACCGGCTTTCTGCAACCGTTGCTTTATCACCTTGGTGTCTATAAATCCGCTTGTAGCATCGTCGGCAATCTCTATGTTCACCTTGGAGCACATTGTCTTGGATTCGTTTTTCCGGTCGAACGACGTAAAGACGAACACGAGGTATATGGCAAGCAGTATGTCGCTCGCTATAAACAGCCTTTTACTCCATGATGGTTTCACTTGTATGAAAGTTGCTTTGTCCGTATTTAGTGTTTGCTCATTCTTTGGTGCATTATGCCTTGGCTGCATCGCGTGCCTCAATAATCTTGGCTATCTGTGGCACGTAATTGTCGAGGTCGCCTGCTCCGAGAATGACAAGCACGTCGAAGTCGCGGTTCTTCACGAGATCGAGCACACTGTCCTTGCTTATTATACTCTTCTGCACGCCTGGCTTGAGGTTGTCGTATATCAGCTGTGACGTTACGCCCTCGATAGGCTGTTCGCGTGCGGGATATATCTCGGTGAGTATCACCTCGTCGAGCTGGCTCAGCGCATCGGCAAAATCGCGATAGAAATCGCGTGTACGTGTGTAAAGATGCGGCTGGAATATTGCTGTAATCTTACGGTTCTTGTACAGCTGGCGTATGCTCTTGGCGCTCTGGTATATCTCCTTTGGATGGTGGGCATAGTCGGAGAGAAGCACGTGGCGGTCGTTCTTTATCTTGAAGTCGAAACGGCGGTCTACTCCGCGGTATGTCTTCATACCGTACTTCAGCTCTTCGGCATTGCATCCGTTGAGCTGTGCCATTGCCATTGCTGCCACACCGTTCTCGATGTTGATTGGAACGGGTTGTCCGAGTTCCACATTTTTCACATTCTCGATGGGTGATATGAAGTCGAACTTTATCTCACCATTGTCGATGACGATGTTTTCGGCGTGAAAGTCGCCCTCGTCGAGGCTATACTCATACACCTTTACTCCAGGCTGAACGTCCTGCTTCATCTCCAGATTCTTATGGATGATGAGTGCACCGCCCGGCTGAATGAGTGTGGTATAGTGGCGGAAGCTCTCAAGATATGCTTCCTTTGTTCCGTATATGTCGAGATGGTCGGGGTCGGTTGCTGTGATTACGCTCATCCAAGGGCGCAGCCAATGGAAAGAGCGGTCAAACTCATCAGCTTCTATCACTACATAGTCACTTTGGTCGGAAAGAATGTAGTTTGTGCTGTAGTTCTTAGAAATTCCTCCCAAGAATGCATTGCAGTCAAGATGGCTCTGGTGCATGATATGTGCACACATAGTAGACGTTGATGTCTTGCCGTGTGTGCCTGCCACACAGAGTCCCTTGTGTGTACGTGTGAGTGTTCCGAGCACCTGGGCACGCTTTTCTATGGTGAATCCTCCATTGCGGAAGTATATCAGCTCCTTGTGTTCGGCAGGTATGGCCGGTGTATACACGACGAGACACGACTTTGGGTCGCGGCAAGCGTGTGGTATTTCGTCAACGTTTTCTTCATAGTGTATAAGCATGCCCTCGCGCTCCAGCTGGTGTGTGAGGGCAGAAGGTGTTTTGTCGTAGCCTGCTACGACAAGCCCCTTACGTATGAAATAACGCGCTATGGCACTCATACCAATGCCACCGGCGCCTACGAAATATACGGCTTTTATATCTTTGATTTCCATTTTGTCGTTTTATTTTCCTGCAAGACGCAGAACTTCGTCGGCTATTACGTCGGCAGAGTTCGGCTTGCCCAGTTTCTTTATGTTTTCGGAGAGTTGTGCCAATTGCTCATCGTCGGTCACTGTTTCTACAGCGAGTTGAATCAGTGACTCAGGTGCGTCGGCGTCTTTGACGAGCAGAGCCGCACTGCGATTGACGAGTGCCATTGCGTTCTTGGTCTGATGGTCTTCAGCCACATTGGGCGACGGCACGAGTATTACCGGCTTGCCTATGAGGCAGAACTCGCTTATAGAGCTTGCACCGGCGCGGCTTATTACGAGGTCGGCGGCTTTATATGCAGCTCCCATGTCGCTGATGAAGTCCATAACCTTGAGCATAGGCAGCGGTCGGTGGTCCTTAAGACGTTCTGCTACGGTAGCGCTATAGAACTTACCGGTCTGCCAGATGAATTGTACTCCGCTCTTCTCTACGAGGTCGAGGTGCATCATTACACTCTCATTGACGGTACGTGCTCCAAGGCTTCCGCCTACAAGCAGTACGGTCTTCTTCTTTGGGTCGAGCCCGAAGCTGCGTATGGCTTCTTCGCGTGTCATTGTTGTCTCTATGAGCGACTGCCTGACGGGGTTGCCCGTATTGATGATTCTGTCGGCAGGGAAGAATCGCTCCATTCCTTCGTATGCCACGCATATCTTTGCAGCCTTGTTGGCAAGGTGCTTGTTTGTGACACCGGCGTATGAGTTCTGTTCCTGAATGAGTGTTGGTATGCCCATCTGGCTGGCTGCGTCGAGTGTTGCAGCGCTGGCATATCCGCCTACTCCCACAGCAACATCGGGTGCGAATTCACGAATTGTCTTCTTTACCAGGCGCTTGGCCTTGAGGAAATCGAGAGCCACCCCTATATTCGACGGCGACCACAATGGTCGCTTGAACCCACGTACGGGCAGTCCGATAATCTCGTATCCGGCTGCAGGCACGCGCTGCATCTCCATTCTTCCGAGCGCTCCGACAAAAAGTATCTTTGCATCGGGACGTTTCGCCTTTATTGCGTTGGCTATTGACACGGCTGGGAATATATGTCCGCCAGTGCCGCCTCCGCTTACGATGACTCTTAATTCTTTTTCCATTTGTATTGTGTTTTTTTCAAATCACAAAATTAATCATTTTTTCTGATAAAGCCGATTATTGTGCTTTTTTTATTCTTCTGTATCGGTTTTATCTTCCTCTTGTGTATCGGTCACATTGACTATCTCCATCTTTCGGCGTGCCGAACGGCTGATGCTTAGTATGACGCCTATGTAGACACAGTTGATAAGTGTTGACGTTCCACCCTTGCTTATGAGTGGTAGAGGTTGTCCCGTGACTGGTGCCAGTCCCACTGCCACGCACATGTTGAATAGTGCCTGTGTGACGAGCAGCAGGGCGAGTCCCATAGCGAGCAGTGCTGGGAAGTTGTTTTCGCATTTGCTGGCTATTCGGCCTGTTCGAAACAGCAGGATAATATACAGCATCACCACGAAGAAAGCTCCTTCTACACCCATTTCTTCGATGATGATGGCATAGATGAAGTCGGAGTAGGCCTGTGGTATGAAGTTGCATTCCTCGGAGTTGCCAGGTCCTTTTCCTACAATGTTTGATGAGGCTATGGCAATGTTGGCGTGTGCCACCTGTGCGTCCTTGTCGAGATCGACCTCTTTTGGAGTTATCTGCTTATGGCTCATGAACTTGTCGATACGTGCCTTCCACGTGTCGAATCGGTGGAATACTTTTTCGACCACCGACTTGTCGTCAGGCTCGTTCTTGGCTGTCATCTGCTCTGTGAGTTGCTTGCCAGGTTGTTCCTGTGTAGTGTCTTTGCCGAATGTCATGATCATGCCCACGAGCAATGCCACTGCCAGAAGTACAACTCCCATCAGTTTGCCCAACTGTCGTATGGGCACGCGTCCGATAAGCATCATCATGAATATGACGATGCATAGCAGTATTGCTGTCGAGAGATTCTCAAGCATGATGAGCGGCACGATCAGTGCGCAAACACTGAGTATGAAGCTGAACGCTTTAGGGTCGGCACCCTTGTCGGTCTGCATCACGCTGAGTATCTGTGCTGTGGCAAGTACCAGTGAGCCTTTGGCTAACTCGGATGGCTGGAATTGTATTCCGAAAATTGGTATCCATCGCTGCGCTCCATTGGTTGATGCTCCTATGAAGTAAACTACGATAAGCAACACAAACGACGCTGCCAGTAATAGCTTGATGAGTCCCTTGAAGTAACGGCAGTTGATATTGAGCGTTACAATCGTACACCCGATGCCTACTGCTAGCAGTCCGATGTGCTTGATCATAGGCGTAACATAGTCTGCTGTCTTGTATGTAAGCTGTGCCGATGCCGAGTACACTTCGATGACACTGACGATGCATAGGAAGAAGAAAACCATCCATATCACCTTGTCACCTTTGAATATGTTGCCTAATATTTTGTTCATATGCTGTTATTACAGACTTCTAACTAATGTCTTGAACTGTTCGCCGCGGTCCTCCATGTTCTTGAACAGGTCGAAGCTGGCGCAGCACGGGCTGAGCAGTACGGTGTCGCCTGGTTGTGCCAGTTCGTAGCAAGCTTCGACACAGTCCTTCATTGAGTGAGTGTCGCGTATGGTTATGCCCATCTCGCCGAAGAAATTGTGCAACTTGGTGTTGTCGGCACCGAGGAATACGAGTGCGCGACACTTCTTCTGTACGAGTTCCTTTATCTCGTTGTAGTCGTTGCCCTTGTCCTTGCCACCGATGATGAGCACGGTAGGGGTCTTCATGCTTTCGAGCGCATACCAACATGCGTCGACGTTGGTGGCCTTCGAGTCGTTGACATACTGCACGCCTCCCACCTTGCACACTTTCTCCAGGCGGTGTTCTACGCCGGGGAAGTCGCCGAGGCTCTGACGTATGATGTCCTTCTTGATTCCGCTGATGTTGCTGGCAATTCCTGCCGCGAGCGAGTTGTAGACGTTGTGTTTGCCTGTGAGCGAGAGCTCTTCCTGTTCCATGTTGAACGGTGTTGGTTTCTCGATGGTGTATGTGCCGTCCTCGATATATCCTATAGAGCCTTTCTCCTTGAGCTCAGAGAATGGATACTGTATGGCTTTGATGTCGTACTTCTCGAGCTCGCGCTTGATGACGGGGTCGTCGTTCCAGTAGATGAACGAGTCGTCTGGAGTCTGGTTCTGTATGATGCGCATCTTGGCATCGACATAGTTCTGCATGCAGAAGTCGTATCGGTCGAGATGGTCGGGCGTGATATTAAGCAGGATGGCGATGTTGGCGTGGAAGTCGTACATGTTGTCGAGCTGGAACGAACTGAGCTCGATGATGTAGTATTCGTGCGGATCCTCAGCCACCTGCAGAGCAAGTGAGCGTCCGATATTGCCTGCCAATCCAGCATCGTAGCCTGCCATCTTGAAGATATGATAGATAAGCGACGTGGTTGTAGTCTTGCCGTTCGAACCGGTTATGCATATCATCTTCGAGTTGGTGTAGCGTCCTGCAAACTCTATCTCGCTGATGATGTGTATTCCCTTTTCGATGGCCTTCTTCACCATAGGTGCCTCTTTTGGTATGCCGGGGCTTTTGATAATCTCGTCGGCCGAGAGAATCTTTTCCTCGGTATGTTGCTTTTCTTCCCAGTCGATGGCGTGGTCGTCGAGCAGTTTCTTGTATTTTTCCTTTATGGCCGACATGTCGCTTACGAACACGTCAAAACCTTCTTTCTTGGCCAATACTGCGGCACCGGCTCCACTTTCGCCGGCACCAAGAATTACTATTCTTTTCATCTGAATCGACTTATCTTATTTTTAATGTTATGATTGTAAGAGCTGCGAGTATGATTGTTGTAATCCAGAATCGGATTGTAATCTTCGACTCGTGTATAGCTCCCTTTGGCTTTGTTATGAGATAATGGCACTCAGGGTCGAGTTGCGACTGCTGTGTGCGGAAGTTGTCGTGTATCGGTGTGCGCTTGAATATGCGTTGCTTCACGCCGCGGCGCTTGCCGAGCTTGTAGTAGTACACCTGCAGAATCACGCTGAGGCTCTCTACGAAGAATATGCCGCACAGTATGGGCAGCATCAGCTCCTTGTGTATGATGATGGCCGTTACGGCTATGATGCCTCCGATTGTGAGTGAGCCCGTGTCGCCCATAAACACCTGTGCCGGATAGGCGTTGTACCACAGGAATCCGATGAGAGCGCCTACGAATGCACACAGGAACACCACAAGCTCTTGCGAGTCGGGTATGTACATTATGTTGAGGTAGCTGGCGTATTCTATGTGCGAACTGACGTATGCTAGTATGCCCAGCGCCACACCTATTATTGCAGAGTTGCCGGCACACATGCCGTCCATGCCGTCGTTAAGGTTGGCACCGTTGCTCACGGCTGTCACCACGATGATGGTCATTATTACGAACAATATCCATCCGGCTGCCACACGATGCTCGCCAAACACGCTTGTGATGCGTGAGTAGTCGAGATTATGGCCCTTGACGAAAGGTATAGTGGTCTTGAGCGACTTGCGCGCTTCAGCCCTGTGTTTTACTACCACTTCCTGACCTTGCTTCTCGTACATCAGATTCTCGTTCATCTTCACGTCGGGCGACGCCCATAGCACGAGTCCTACGATGAGTCCGATGCCTATCTGGCCAACAATCTTGTAGCGGCCTTTCAGTCCTTCCTTGTTATGGCGGAATATCTTGATGAAGTCGTCCATACCACCAAGGAATCCGAGCCATACGGTGGTGACAATCATCAGAATAAGATATATGTTGCGCAGACGTCCGAGCAACAGTACCGGAACAAGTATCGACACGATGATGATGATGCCACCCATCGACGGTACACCGATTTTCTTTACGCCGAACGGGTCGATGGATGCGTCGCGCTGAGTCTCGGTTATTTGTTTTCTCTTGAGATACTTGATGAATTTCTCGCCGAACCAAGCCGATATTACAAGCGACAGGATGAGTGCCAGCAGTGAGCGGAATGATATGTATCCCCACATATGTGCACCGCTAATGCCATATTGTTCGAGAAATCTGAAAAGATAATATAACATTTGAATTACGAGTTACGAATTACGAGTTACGAATTACGAGTTACGAATTACGAGTTAGGAGTTACGAATTACGAATTAGGAATTACGAGTTACGAATTAGGAATTACGAGTTACGAATTAGGAATTACGAGTTACGAATTACGAGTTACGAGTTACGAATTACGAGTTAGGAGTTGCGAATTAATTCCTAATTATTCAATTCCTAATCGGCAAAGCCGACAAATTCCTAATTCCTAATTCAAAATTCCTAATTCTAAAAACATTCCTTTACAACCTCATGGTCGTCGAAGTGGTGCTTTACGCCCTTTACCTCCTGATAGGTCTCGTGTCCCTTTCCAGCGATGAGGATTACGTCGCCCTTCTCTGCCATCATGCAGGCAGCCTTGATGGCTTCGCGTCGGTCAGTGATGGTTATCACCTTCTTCATCTGCTGCTTGTCAAGACCAGCCAGCATGTCGTTGATGATGTCCTGCGGCTCCTCGAAACGAGGGTTGTCGCTTGTTATAATCACGCGGTCGCTTTGCTTTACAGCCTCTTGAGCCATAAGCGGTCGCTTGCCCTTGTCGCGGTTGCCGCCGGCGCCGCATACGGTGATGACGTGTCCCTTGCCGTCAAGCACTTCATGGATGGCGTTGAGCACGTTCTCCAGTGCGTCAGGCGTGTGGGCGTAGTCTACCACGGCTGTATAGCCTTCGGGCGAGTGTATCGGGTCCAGACGACCATTTACGCTGTGTAGTGTGCTCATCACCACAAGCACGTCCTCAGGATTCTTGCCGAGCATTACGGCAGTGCCGTATACAGCGAGCAGATTGCTCACGTTGAACTTGCCGATAAATTGTACGCCTACCTCGTGACCGTCCATTTCGAGATACATTCCCTCAAAGTGACACTCTATAATGCGTGCCTTGAAGTCGGCCACCGAACGTGTAGAGTATGTCTTTACGGTGGCTTTGGTGTTCTGCACCATTATCATACCGTTCTTGTCGTCGGCGTTGGTTATGGCGAAAGCAGTCTTTGGCAGGCCGTCGAAGAATGCCTTCTTGGCGTTGCGATAGTTCTCGAATGTCTTGTGATAGTCGAGATGGTCGCGTGTGAGGTTGGTGAATATGCCACCTGCGAAGGTCAGACCGCCGATGCGCTTCTGGGCAATGGCGTGCGACGAGCACTCCATGAAGGCATACTCGCAACCTGCATTGACCATACGCTCAAGCAGTTCGTTGAGCTCGATAGGGTCGGGTGTGGTATGGTCGGCAGGTACTGCCTCGTCCACGATATAGTTGCACACGGTCGACAGGAGTCCGCACTTGTGCCCCATCTTTGTGAACATATTATATAATAAGGTGGCTATTGTCGTCTTTCCGTTTGTTCCTGTCACACCTACGAGCTTCAGTTTGGTCGACGGATTGCCGTGGAATGTGGTGGCAACCTTGCCTACAGCATCCTCTGTCGATGCCACCTGGATGTATGTCACGCCTTCGGTCTTGTCGGCGGGCATGTCCTCGCATAGCACAGCCTTGGCCCCCAGTTCTATAGCTTTCGGTATGAACTTGTGTCCGTCTACCTGCGTGCCTTTCATTGCCACGAAGATATGTCCCTCTTTTATGCGGCGCGAATCAATGTTCACTCCGGTTATTTCCACCTCGTTGCTGCCGATGATGTCGACGACGGGGATTTCCTTGAGCAATTCCTTGAGTTTCATATATCTGTTTTTTGTTTAATATGCGAATTTACGCGTTATGTATGACTATGACAGCTTGATTATGCACGTCATGTTCTTTTTTATCTTCTCACCAGCACCGATGCTTTGTTCTACCACTCGGCCTCGTCCCACCAGTTTCACTTTGACGCCACGGCTTTCAATAAGAAATACAGCGTCGCGTGCTCCCATGCCGTGTACGTCGGGCATCAGAGTGCTATCGCCGAGCGGTTCGCGTTGCAATGATACGGTGTTGCCCGACTCGCTTGCGCGTCCCCATATCGGGTTGCCGTCAGCATACGAGCCGTCCCAGTCGGCGCGTGTCTTGAATCCGAGGTGCGACAGAACGTAATCGGCTGCCAGTATATTACCGCTCTTCACGTCGGGCATCATCACCGACAGCGAGTCGCGTGCGTCGGAAGCTTCAAGTTTCAAGCTTTGTGCCATAATGCCTTCTGCGATATCGTGGAACACAACGCCACTCATGCCGCCGCCCGATGCCGGGAGTCCCGACTTCTGTAGGCATACGATGCAACTGTAGCGTGGCTCGTAGGCGGGGAAGAATCCTGCAAACGATAGCAGGTAGTTCATCTGTCCGCTCTTGTATCCGGCTGCGCCCTTGGATATCTGTGCCGTACCTGTTTTGCCTGCTACAAGGAATGATGACGAGCCGGCTTTCTTGCCGAGTCCCACGCTCACCACTTGTTCAAGTATGCGTGTTATCTTCTTTATCGTTGTTTCCTTTGCAATGTGCTCGCGCATTACTACTGGCGGGAATGTCATCACCGTATTGCCATCCTTGCGCACCTCTTTTACGAATCGTGGGCGCATCATCTTGCCTCCGTTAGCGATGGCGTTGTAGAATGTCAGTGTCGATATTGGCGGCACCTGTGATTCATATCCGATACTCATCCATGGCAGTGTGGTCTTGCTCCAGTTGATGTACTGTTTGCCACGTTTGTCTTTTTTAGGGTATCGTATTCTTGCAGGCGATGAGCCTGCAAGTGGCAGATGCAAGTCGTCGGCCAGTCCAAGACGGTGAATGCCCTGAACATATTTTTCGGGGCAGTTGTGATAGTGGTCGTCGATGATACGGCTCACGCCAATGTTCGAACTTACCCACAATGTCTTTGGCAGTGTCATCATGCCATATCCGCCGCGTCGCCAGTTGTGGTCTTTCATCTCGCGGCCATACATGGGCCATACACCGCAGCCGGTGTCCACGTTGTATGTAGTGTCTACTACGCCGTCGTCAAGTGCCACCATGATAGATGCCGTCTTGAATACCGAACCTGGCTCAAGCAGGTCGCTCACGGCGTGGTTCTGTATTTCCTGATACGAACCGTCGGCACACTTCGTCAGGTTGACGATGGCTTTTACGTCGCCCGTCGCTACTTCCATGACGATGGCTACGCCCACATTGCCGTCAATCTTGTACAATTCCTTAAGTACCGATCGCTCTGCGAGGTCTTGCATCGACACGTCGATAGTAGTCACTATGTCGGCTCCGTCTTCAGGCGGGGTGTCTGTCAGATAAAGATATCTGTTTAGGATCTTGCGGCGATGGCGTATACCCTTGTCGCCGCGCAACAGCGAGTCGAAGTGCAGTTCGAGTCCGCATTGTGCCGAGTCAATCTCGCCGTACATCTTGCCGATGGTGCGCTGTGCGAGTGATCCGTATGCCAGTTTGCGTGCGTTGAACTCCTCTACATGAAAACCGCTGCTGTTCTTTCTGAGTCGGAACACTGGCAGTTTCTTCACCTCCGAGTATGTGCTGTAGTTGACGCGTCGCTTCCATACGGGCCAGTGGGCCTTGTTCTTCTCCAGACCTTCCATGAGATGCTGGCGGAACTCATCGGCCGACTGTTCGGGGAATATATAATTGAGTCCCATGCAGATGGAGTCGAGTTTCTGCACGAACAGTGTGTCCTTGCCTGCTGCGCGCATGGCCCTGAAGTCGAGGTACAGTTTATACTGTGGCAATGATGAAGCCATGAGTTGTCCGTCGCTACTGAGTATATTGCCTCTCACTGGTGGCGTCTCAAGGCTGTCAATCTTTACACGGTCGGCCACCTGCATCCAGAAGTCGCGCTTTGCAGTCATTGTATACACCATCTTCGTCATAACCATTGCTGCCAAAAAGCTCAATAATATGGCGATGAAGCTGTATCTGGGCATCATTTTTTTGCTGTCAAACTTGCTCATTTCTGTTCTGTATTAGACACGTTTATTATGTATGGCGGCTGCGTTGCTATGTGCAGCGTGCTGTCGCTGCTGGCTCTCAGTTGTTCGAGTACCTTACTCTCTCGTGTCTTTTGTGTAAGGTCGCTGCTGCTCGACAGTGCTCTGTACTTGGCATCCTTGAGTTGCTCTGTGAGGTTGTCGATGAGAATGAGATCCTGCTGACACTTGTATCGGTTGGATATATACACTACGATAAACAGCACTACAATCAGTATCAGCCATATCTGCTTGCGTATGATGTCGGTGCTCAGAATGTCGCCGCCGAGGATTTTGCGCAGTGTGATATTCTTGGTCAGCGGCATATCGTCCTCAGTGGCCTGCTCACGTATGATGGCTCTGAGCGACATGGGCGCATCTTGCTGCTTGTCCTGTTCTATAGTGTTGTCCGTGTTGGTTTTAGTGTTGGTGTCATCCTTATTCATAGTCCTTTGTAGCTATTCGCCCTTGCGTTCGGCTACGCGCAGTTTGGCGCTGCGGCTGCGAGGGTTGGATTGTTGTTCCTCTTCCGAGGGTATTATAAGTTTCTCCACCATGCGGTATGGTGTGTTAATGCGTCCGAAGAAGTCCTGCTCCACCTTTCCTTCAGGATTGCCCGCCTTCATCACGTTCTTCACGATGCGGTCTTCGAGCGAGTGGTAGGTTATCACCGACAGGCGTCCGCCTGGTGAGAGCAGTTGGGTGGCAGCAGCCAGCATCTCGCGTAGGGCATCCATTTCGTGGTTTACCTCTATGCGCAGCGCCTGAAACAGTCGTGCCATGTCCTTCTTCTCGCGTTCGCGTTTGAACATCGGTTCTACTACGGCCAGAAAATCGCTTGTGGTGTTGATGGGTGCTGTTTGTCGTGCATTTGCCACGGCTGCTGCAATGCGTCGCGAGTTCTTCATCTCGCCGTATATGTAGAATATATCGGCAAGCTGTGCCTCGTCGTAGTTGTTGAGTATGTCAGCAGCCGTCTGTCCGGCACGCTTGTTCATGCGCATGTCGAGCGGCGCGTCAAATCTGAATGAGAATCCGCGTTCGGCATCGTCGAAGTGGTGCGACGACACCCCGAGGTCTGCCAGCAGGCCGTCTATGTGGTCAACACCATAGTAGCGCATCCAGTTTTTCAGATAGCGGAAGTTGCTGCGTACGAATGTGAACTTTTCGTTAGGGTCGCCTATGTTGCGTTCGGCATCGGCATCCTGGTCGAAACTGTACAGATGCGCGCCTTCGGGCAGCCTGCGCAGTATCTCGCGCGAGTGTCCGCCGCCACCGAATGTCACGTCTACGTATATGCCGCCGGGCTTGATGTCAAGCCCGCTCACGCTCTCGTCGAGCAGAACAGGTACATGATAGCCCTGCGCCGTTGTTATGGTTTGTATATCTTTGGAAGTATCTGTGTACATTATTTTATGCGTATTTGGGGTGTAAAGTTACACAAAAATCCCCGAATGAGTCTACATTTAGGTGTCATTTTTATTAAATGACCACATTTCTTATATTAAAATGAGCGTATCTGAAAAAGATATGTTATTTTTGCAGCTGATTAGTATTTTATGACAAAATGAACGAGATTTCGGAACATACAATCGACATTGACAGAATTCTCAGCAGCAAGATGGGCAGCAAAGCACGCTTTGTACCTTCGCTGCTTACCAACTGGCTGAAGCGTATCATTCACCAGGATCAGGTCAACGCATTCATCTGGAAGACCCGCGACATGCAGGGCGTAGAGTGGCTTGAGGAATGCGTTCGCTATCTCAAGATGGACATTGAGATAGTAGGTAAGGAGAACCTACCGCCGAAAGATGACGGTAGGCTGTATACATTCGTGTCAAACCATCCTCTTGGAGGACAGGATGGCGTGGCGTTAGGCTCCATTATAGGACGCCACTACGACGGTCGGTTCCGCTATCTTGTCAACGACTTGCTCATGAATCTGCCTGGACTAGCTCCAGTATGTATAGGCATCAACAAGACCGGACGCAACGGACGCGACTTCCCGCGCATGGTGGAAGCCGGATTCAAGAGCGACAATCATATGCTTATGTTCCCAGCCGGACTTAACAGCCGCCGACAGAAGGACGGAACGATACACGACATCGATTGGAAGAAGACATTCATCGTGAAGAGCGTTGAGTGCCAGCGCGACGTAGTTCCAATACATTTCAGCGGACAGAACTCCAATCGCTTCTATCGCATAGCCAACTTCAGCGACCGCTTCCTGCCGTTCAATCTCGCCATGATATTCCTTGTCGACGAGATGTATCGCAATGTTGGCAAGCACTTCACCATACACATAGGCAAGCCCATACCATGGCAGACCTTCGACCGTTCCCGAAAGCCTGCCGAATGGGCACGGTACGTTGAGGATATTGTGTATGAACTGCCGGGAAAAGGTAAAAAGTAAAGAAGTAAAAAAGTAAAAAAACGTAAAAAGGATAAATACGACCTATACGGTCTGTAAGATATTATTGTAGAAGACAATGAAGGAAGAGCCAATAATAGCACCAGTAAGCAAGGAATTGCTCAAGAGCGAACTCACTCCTGAGCGTCAGCTCCGTATGACCAACAAGAGCCACAACGAAATTTATGTCATTACTGCCCACAACGCCCCTAACGTAATGCGTGAGATAGGACGATTGCGCGAGATTGCGTTCCGCGAGGCGGGAGGCGGCACTGGCAAACCGTTGGATATCGACGAGTTTGACACGTGCGACAACTGCTACAAGCAGCTCATTGTGTGGAATCCCGAAGCTGAGGAGATAATCGGTGGCTATCGCTATCTGCTCGGTTCCGACTGGGAGATTGGTCCCGACGGTCAGCCGCTGCTCGCTACAAGTCATATGTTCCACTTCTCTGATAAATTTCTCAAGGACTACATGCCGTACACGGTAGAGCTCGGACGCTCGTTCGTCACTCTTGAGTATCAGAGCACACGTCGTGGAGCCAAGAGTCTGTTCGCCCTCGACAATCTTTGGGATGGATTGGGTGCTCTTACAGTCATCAAGCCCAATGTGAAGTACTTTTTCGGCAAAATGACTATGTATCCGTCGTACATCCGTCGTGGACGCGACATGATACTCTATTTCCTCAAGAAGCACTTCGACGACAAGGATAACCTCATCATTCCTCTCAAGCCATTGAAGATTGAAACTCCTGAAGAAGAACTTGCCAAGCTGTTCTGCGAGGACGATTTCAAGAAGGACTATCTCATTCTCAATCGTGAGATTCGTGCCCTCGGCTACAATATTCCGCCCCTTGTCAACGCCTATATGTCGCTGTCGCCTACAATGAAACTCTTCGGAACGGCCATCAACTATGGCTTCGGCGACGTGGAGGAGACAGGTATTCTCATTGCCGTTGACGAGATTCTCGAGAACAAGCGTGTACGCCACATCGACTCGTTTATCAAAGAGCACCCGGAAGCTCTGGAAATTACAAGTGGAGCTAATAATATAATCTACCGCGAAAAGTAGTTTTATTTAAAGTTGAGAGTTGAAAGTTGAGAATTGAGAGTTATGATATGTTATTGTCAATAGCAGACATCATAACATTGCATGATTATCAAAGGTAATCATAACTCTCAATTCTCAACTCTCAACTCTCAATTTTTTATTACACAATAGGCAGCGATATGCCCTGAATCTTTTGGTATATATCGAGCGCAAACACATCGGTCATGCCCGAAATGAAGTCTATGACAGCCATGACACGGGTCTCGAAGTCGGGGCTGTTGATGTCATACTGGTTACTGAATCGCTTGCGCAGCTGTTCCGAGTGAAACTTCTCAGGGCTCACGGCAGCCTCAATCAGAGCGTCCATGAGCGTCTCCATAATCTTGTAACCCGACAGCTCCACGTCCAGAACGGGCTTGGAGTTGTATATGCGTTGTACACTGAGTTTTGAGCAATAATGGTAGGCATCGCGCACCGAGGGCGTAATATGGTCGATGAGGCACCCCTGGAGCGTGCCTTCGAGTATCTCGCTCTCGTGTTCAACGAATGCACGTGCACACTCGCTCTCGAGCTTTCCTATGGCACATGCACGCAGATACACCACCTTCTCGTTATTGTCGGTGATGCCCTCTTCGTCTATGCGTTTCAGTATTTTCTCTCTTTGGCAATTGTCAAAGAATCCCAGCAGCAGTTGCATGGTCTCGTCAAACGACAGGATACGCAGTTTGTGCGCATCCTCGATGTCCATTATCTCATAGCATATGTCGTCGGCAGCCTCTACGAGGTACACCAGCGGATGGCGTGCATAGCGTAGCGGCTCGCCGTCGGCAGACAGTCGGCGTATGCCCAGTTCGTCGGCTATGCGTCGGTAATAATGCTCCTCAAAACAGAAGAATCCGAACTTGCCCTTCTTGCCGGCTGCCATGCTGGAGTATGGATACTTCACTATAGATGCCAGTGTAGAGTACGTCATTACAAATCCGCCCTCACGTCGTCCGTGAAATCGGTGTGCCAACAGTCGGAAGGCATTGGCGTTGCCTTCGAAGTGTATAAGATTGTCCCAGAATTCCGGGCGTACCTTATGTTGCAACTCCATTCCCTTGCCCTCACGGAAGAAAGCCTGAATAGCTTTCTCGCCAGAGTGTCCGAATGGAGGGTTGCCCATATCGTGAGCCAGACAAGCTGTGCTCACGATAGTGCCTATTTCCTCAAACAGCGTTCCCGTCAGTTCGGGATGCCTTAGCTTCAACTCACGTGCCACGTCGTTGCCCAGCGACATGCCCACACTTGCTACCTCAAGCGAGTGCGTGAGGCGGTTGTGTACGAAGACGCTGCCCGGAAGTGGGAACACCTGCGTCTTGTTCTGCATGCGTCTGAAAGGGGCTGAGAAGATGAGACGGTCGTAGTCGCGTTTGAACTCCGACCGGTCGTCATGGCGTTCAGGATGCCTTACCTCCTGCCCCAGACGTTTGTTGGATATGAGTTGTTGCCAGTTCATTCTTATTTTTCAGTTGTTCTTTCTTAGCAACTCTTATGAGTCATGATGTCGAGAACCATAGCGTCGGTCTGGTTCATGGCCTCGGCACCTATGCTTGTAAGGTTGCGTATTGAGCGGTCTACGTCGTCGTCTATAATGCCCTCAACCGAGCTTACGCACTTGCCTTCCATTGAAAGCAAAGCCGACAGCAGAGCAGTAGACACACCCGACGAAATCTTCAGTGAGCAGCTTGGCTTAGCACCGTCGCAAATCATGCCCGTTATATTGGCAATCATGTTCTTCACCGAGTGGCAGATGCGGGTGTAGTCGCCTCCCATGAGATATGTTATGCCGCAGCTTGAGCCGATACTTGCCACTACACAGCCGCACAGAGCCGACAGCTTGCCGAGGTTCTGCTTGATATAGATAGCAGTGAGGTGGCTCAGTGTGAGCGCGCGGATAAGTTCCTCTTCGGTGTTCTCGTTCTCAACGGCATATACAGCTACCGGGTTTGTAGCGCAGATGCCCTGGTTGCCCGAGCCCGAGTTGCTCATCACCGGAATCATTGCACCGCCCATACGAGCGTCGCATGCCGATGCTGTCTTCGATATGATGTGCGAGAAGATAGAGTTGCCGAAAATGCCGTGGCTCAATGGGCGGTCGATTGTCTTGCCCAGACAGTGGCCGTAGTTTGCCTTCTTCGACTCCTCGGCAGCGCGGATGTTGTAGTCGCGTGTCTTCAGTATGAAGCTGATTTCCTCCTCGGGAGTGGTCATGGCGAAGTCGTACACCATGCGCATATTGAGCTGTATGTCCTTCTGCTCGGCTGCTCCGGCCTGCGGAGTGCGTCGGTCGATGATAGTTTCGCCGTCGCGTTCTACATATACTATATTAGTGTGCGACTGAGCGATAATGGCTGTTGCCTCATGTCCCTGAGCCTCGCAGCGTATCTCCACATACAGTTTCTCGGTGATGCCCTGCTTCAGCTTGATGTCGATATGGTCTTCGTTGATGTATTGTTTGCCCTCTTCAAGAGTTTCGCGTGTCAGATCCTTTATAACCTCAAGCTGATATTCCGACTTGCCCACAAGTGCGCCCAATGCAATAGCTATAGGCAATCCAATCATACCAGTTCCCGGTATTCCCACGCCCATAGCGTTCTTGAGGATATTGGCCGACAGCAGCGCTGTAATCTTTTCGGGGCGGCAGCCCAATGTTTCGGTGGCCTTAGCCACACACAATGATACACACATCGGCTCGGTGCAGCCTACAGCCGGCACCACTTCGCGGTTAATGAGCGATATTATCTGTTCGCGTATTTGTTTTTCGAGCATAGTAGTATAGATTTGAAGCCCTACCCTCAGTCCCTATTGGTGAGGGGTTGGGGGAAGGGCTTCTATTTATTATTTCTTATTATTGTAATTATCCAATCCAGTCTGCAAGAACTTCATGTATTCGTTGATGTCCTCATCGTACGAGCGGCTGCCTGTGAGCGGCATACCTTCGTTGTCTATCAAGACATACATAGGCTGTGTGTTCGAACCGAACTTGTAGCGCTGCAGATAGCTCCACTTGTCGCCGATGGTGCGCAGGGTGCGCTGTGTGCCGTCGGTATCGGTCACTGTCATTGGCTCGGGCAGCGGAGTCTTGTCGTCTACGTAGAGCGAGATGAGCACGTATTTCTGGTTGAGCATGTCGGCTACCTTAGAGTCGGTCCATACTGCAGCCTCCATCTTGCGGCAGTTTACGCAACCGAATCCGGTGAAGTCTACCATTACTGGTTTGCCCTCCAGACGAGCAGCAGCCATACCTGCCTCAAAGTCCTTGAAGCGTGGGTGTACCTCGTTCTTGTAGAGGTTGAAGTCTTGAGTGTTCATTGGCGGAGCAAAAGCGCTGACTGCCTTAAGCGGAGCACCCCACAAGCCTGGTACCATGTACATAGCAAACGACAATGACAGCAGGGCCAGGAAGAACTGCGGTACGTTTGTGCGGCGGCCTTCGTCGTCGTGCGGGAAGTTGAACATGCCAAGCAGGTACAGACCCAACAGACCGAAGATGATAATCCACAATGCGAGGAATGCCTCACGGTCGAGTATGTGCCATCCATATGCCAAGTCGGCTACTGAGAGGAACTTCAGGGCGAATGCCAGCTCGATGAAGCCGAGCACAACCTTCAATACGTTCATCCAGCCACCTGATTTAGGAGCCGACTTGAGCAGAGTCGGGAACATTGCGAACAATGCGAACGGTACAGCCAGAGCTACAGCAAAGCCAAGCATACCGATTGTCGGAGCCACGATGTCGCCCGATGAAGATACGGCTACAAGGAGGAATCCGATGATAGGACCGGTGCATGAGAAGCTCACGAGCGACAGTGTGAACGCCATGAGGAAGATGCTGATGAAGCCGCTTGTCTCGTCCGACTTCTGGTCGATCTTGTTACTCCATGATGCAGGCAGGGTGATTTCGAATGCTCCGAAGAACGATGCTGCGAACACTACCAGCAAGAGGCAGAACAAGATGTTGAATATAGCGTTGGTAGACAGCGCGTTGAGAGCGCTTGCACCAAACAGTAGCGAAACGATAAGACCAAGAGCAACATAAATAACCACGATACTTACACCGTAAGTGATAGCCTCACGGATAGCCTTGCGGCGCTCCTTGTTGCGCTTGAGGAAGAAGCTCACGGTCATAGGGATGATTGGCCATACGCACGGAGTGAAGAGTGCGAGCAGACCGCCGAGCAGACCGGCGAAGAAGATATAGAGCAATGAGTTGTTTATTGGCTTGTCAAACTTCTCGAGCTGCTTTACCACCGGAGTCCAAAGCTTCTGAAGCTCCGACTTATCCATATTGGCAACAGCAGCAACGGCAGCAGTGTCGGTAGCGACAGTGTCTGTTACGGCTTCTGCGGTTGTAGTAGGGTCGGCTACGTCAGCACCGTTGGCGTCTTTAGCCTCTGCCTTTACGTCAGCCTTTGCTGCGTCCTTAGCAGCGGCAGCGTCAACGGCAGGCGACTTGCCCTTGTGTGCAAATTCGGCTGTAGAAGGAGGCATGCACGATTCGTCGTTGCAGGCTCCATACTCCAGATAGCACTTGATGTCGTGCTCGGGCTTGGTGAACTTTATCTTCTGTACAAACTGTGCTGAATTCTCAAAGTAGCGCAGCACCATTCCGAACATGTCGTCCATTTTCGAAATCTCGTGTCCGCGTGGCGTCAGTTTGCCTACAAGTTCAATACCGTCCTTCTTGTCGAAGTGTACAGCAGCCTCTGTAGGACCATCACCGCCAAGGTTTGTTGAGTACACGTGCCATCCGCTTTCAATTTTACCGGAGAACACAATTTCAGCCTCGGCCGTACCATTAGTTTTTAGTTGTACTGTAAACTTCACTGGATTTGCCATCTGTGCGTTGCACAGGATTGCCACAAAAAGTAGCATGACAACTGACATCAATTTTTTCATTGTGTGCATTGGATTTGTTCAAAAAATGGGTATTTATTGGATTTTAAGCATTTCACAAGATTGTTTGGGCTTTGCAGTTAGGTACTCCCACCGGGAATCGAACCCGGATCAAAGGTTTAGGAAACCTCCGTTCTATCCATTGAACTATAGGAGCATCCTCCGTACTTATGCATTTTGCATAGTATGCGAACGTGCAAATTTACTTACTTTTTTCGGATTGTGAAAAGAAATCGCTTTTTTTTCACTTCATTACACGTTTAACGTCGTCAATAGTGCGGTCGAACGGTCCGGTGTGCTCAAGTTTCAGTGTGCACATCGCAGCAGCGAAGCATCCCGACTCTTCGTAGCCCATGCCTTGTGCTCTACACCACAGATATCCAGCCGAGTAGGTGTCGCCACATCCAGTAGCGTCAACAATCTCTTTGGGCTTGTATGCCGGAATGTCGTAGAACTTGCCTTCGGAGAGAATAATGCTGCCCTCGCTGCCCAGTGTCACGCACACCTCCTTCACGCCCCATTCTGCCAGCTGCATGGCGGCTTGGCGTGGGTCAGTGAGTCCGGTTATCACTTCCATTTCGTGTTCGTTCACCTTTATTATGTCGGTGTGAGCGAGTATGTTGCGCTTGTCGGCCCAGTCGATGGCGAATACTTTCTCACCGCGTACCTCACGCAGATAGCCTTGTGCGTCGATAGATATGCGGCCCTTGGTCGACAGATATTCCACCACTTCGGGCGAGAAGTCGTCGCTCAGTAGCGAACCGAGGTGGAACACGCGTGCCTCCACATTGCTCATCTCGTCGATGGTGAATGGCTCGGCACGTTCGAGCACGCGCTGTGTGCGGTCGTTCATGTCTTCGCCATATTTATTCTCGAAGTATACTGTGTGGCGGCTGGGGAATGTCAGCACGTCGATGCCTGCTGTGCGCATGTCGTCTGCCGACTGCATTTCGCTCTCGCCCAGCTTCGTCACGAGCTGGAACGACACGTCCTGAGGCAGATGGTTGAGTGCGTACGAGAAATAGAACGACGTGCCGCCTGCCATGTATACGGTCTGTCGCGGTGTGATAATCTTGTCTTTTGTTATGTGGCCTACGCAACAAATATCTTTCATCTGTATTGTTGTTTCTTTATTGTTGTTTATGTCTGTTGTGTGTCGCAGCCGTTTTGAGTGACGCTTTGTAATGTTACATTGACGTTACGACGGTGCAAAAGTACTGAAAAATGACGATTTGACAAAGATTTTCATGCGGCGAAACATTATTAATAATTTATAAAAGGATTTCATAATAGTTTTCGCGCGTTATTGTATTGTATTCGGCATCGGGATAACTGCGTGCGAACGAGGGCGGCACCGAAGCCTTCTTGCGTGGATTCCACTTGAATTCGTAGGCTGTCAGCTGTCCGTTGTTCTCTTCTACGTAGTCAATCTCTTGCTTGGCAGAGGTACGCCAGAAGTAGCTTTTTACAAAACTGCGTGCGTAGGATTGTTGCTTTAGCCGTTCGGCTATTACGTAGTTCTCGAACAGTGCGCCTATATCTAGTCTTGTTTCGGCTTGCTGGAAGTTGCCTATTACTGCATTGCGTATGCCACAGTCCCAGAAGTATATCTTCTTGGCGAACTTCAGTTCGTTGCGCAGATTGCGGCTGAACGATGGCAGACGGAATATTATGAACGCCTTTTCGAGCAATTGTATGTATGAGTCGACGGTTTTGGGGTCGAGTCCGCACAGCTGTGCCAGTTCGTTGTACGATACCTCCGAGCCTATCTGAAAGGCTATGGCCTGTAATAGTTTTACGATTTTCTCGTTTTTCTTCACTCTGTCAAACATCAGTATGTCCTTATACAGGTAGCTGTCGGCAAGTTCTTGCAGTACTTCTCGCTCTTCTCCGCTGTGGTTTACTACGTCGGGATAGCTTCCGTACACCAGTCGTTGTGGCAGCATGCGCTTTTCGTCGAGCAGTCCGTTGTGTGCTGCCAGTTCGCCGAATGACAGTGGATACATCTGTAACTCGTATTTGCGTCCGGTGAGCGGTTCGTTTATTACGTTGGCAAGGTCGAACGACGAGCTGCCAGTGGCAAATACCTGCACGTCGGGGTTGTTGTCGATTATGAGTTTGAGTGATATGCCTATATTGGGTATGCGTTGCGCCTCGTCGATAACGATGTTTTGTTTGGGCCCGATAATGGCTTTCAGGCGTGTTGACGATGCGTTGTCGAACAGTGCTCTCACGTCGGGCTCGTCGCCATTGAGCCATAGCGTCTCGTTGCTGTCGGCTATCTGCCGCAGTAGGGTTGTCTTGCCCACCTGTCGTGCACCGAAAACGATTATGGCTTTCCCCTTGCCCATGCGTTCGCGTATCAGTGTTTCTAATGTTCTTGTTATCATATACTTACATACTTTTTAAGTTTGTGCAAATATACGAATAATAATTGCGAAATCCAAGAATCTTTAAATATTTATGGAATTGATTCCTTAAATCTTTGAATATTTATGGAATTGAATCCAAGAACATTTGAATATTTATGGAATTGGGGTGCCGTGGAGGGACGTTTTGTGTAGGCTGGTATGGTGCTTTTTGCAGGCTGATGTAGTGTTCTTTGCCCTTCCCTCAAAAAAATGTAGTCCTTTTGGCTTGCAAAAAGGACTACATTTGAAATTGTATACTACAACGGCCTGGATTTCATGCCATTACAGTCGTTTGACGCCCATTACATGTATTCGCCGAAATCGGTGAGTCGCATGTCGCCCTTCTTGGTCAGTGTGTCGTGGAATGCGAAGGCAGCGCGCAGTGCGCACGGTTCGTGTCCTTGCGATGCTATACGCTGATAGTCGCGCAGCAATGGGCGGTAGTCGGGATGGGCGCAGTTGTTTATTATCTCTTCGGCGCGGCGTGCCGGACCCTTTCCGCGAAGGTCGGCAATGCCCTGTTCTGTAATGATGATGTCCACGTCGTGCTCTGTCGAGTCGATATGGCAGCATTGTGGCACGATGGCGCTGATGCAGCCGTTCTTGGCTGTCGACGGAGTATAGAAGATGCTGATTGAGCCATTGCGTTCGTAGTCGCACGAACCGCCAATGCCGTTCATCAGTTTCGAACCACACACGTGCGAAGAATTCTCGTTGCCGTAGATGTCACACTCCAGAGCGGTGTTCATGGCAATCACACCGAAGCGGTGAATCAACTCGGCTGAATTGCTCAGCTCGCTGGGGCGCAGCGTTATGCGCGAGCGGAAGTAGTCGATGTTGTCGTAGACACGGCGCAGACATTCGTTGCTTACGGTCATGGCAGCCACCGAGGCGTGAGCAATCTTGTCCTCAAGCATCATGTCGATAATGGCATCCTGCACCACCTCTGAGAACACTTCCAGTCGGGGCAGCTGTGCGTTCTTGCCTATGGCCTGCATCACGGCGTTGCCCGTCACGCCCACACCGCTCTGTATTGGGAACATGGTGGGTGGAATGTGTCCCTTGCGTATGTCGCTCAGGAAGAAGTCGACAACATGGTTGCCAATGGCTTCGGTTTCGGGTGTAAGTGCCTTGAACGAGCGTGCCTCCTCCGGAATGCAGCACCCCACTACGCCTACAAGTTTCTGAGGGTCGAGTTCCAGATACTCCTTGCCTATGCGTCCGCCCACCGATACGAGTGGAATAGGCTGGCGGTTAGGATATTCGGCACATTCATACTCGTCGTGCAGATGGCGCACGCGTGGGTCGTGGAAAGTGTTGAGTTCCAGTATCACACGTTTTGCAATACGTACTATGGTAGGCACGATGCCGTCGGCTGATGTCAGGAATATGCGCATACGTCCGCCCACCTCTTCGATGGCAGACACCTCGATGATGGCCCAGTCGATATTGCCGTAGAATCCGCGACGCAGACGCTCAGCCATATGTCCGAGGTGCATGTCCTCGTAGTCGATTTCGCCCAAGTTGGCGTGGCGGCGGAAGTCGGCGTTGGTTGAGAAGGGGGCACGAAACTTGATGGCCTGAGCGTTGGCGAAGTCGCCCTCCAGACTCTGGCACGACGATGCACCGGTGATAATGCCCACCTTGAACGGTCGTCCTGCCTCATGCTCGCGCACGGCACGCTGCGACAGCTCGCGTATTACAGCCTTGGGTACGCCGTTGGGTGTAAATCCGCTGAATCCGATGTTGTCACCGTCGTTTATCATAGCTGCCCCTTCGGCAGCAGTAATCTTTCTGTATGCCATATCCTGATAATTAGAATAATTATATGTTACCTTGATTTATATATAAAATAATGTGCGTATTTTTTGTGCTTTGGAGTTGCTTTTGTAATTTTGCAGCATAAAACTGACGGCAAAGATACACATAATGCCGTATAAATATGCGTATATTCAAACAAAATGTATAAATATTTATTCTGTTGCTGTCAAAATGGTAATTAATCCGTATGAATATGCAAATAAAAACTCGGTCTACGTCGTCCGATACCCAATATGTCAATATTATGGGACTTGGTATAGGCTATGCCACGCGCCATAAGCGCCACGTAGTGGCTGAAGAGTTGGAGGCACATGCGCAGGGAGGCACGCTAACTTGTCTGATAGGGCGCAACGGTTCGGGCAAGTCTACTCTGCTGCGCACTGTGGCTCGGTTGCAGCCCAAACTCGGCGGTAGGGTAGAGCTGGGCGGTCGGGATGCCGAAGACATCACAGCCTCGCAGTTTGCACGTACGTTGGGTGTAGTTCTTACGTCGCGCCCCGACGCTTCCAACATTACGGTAGGTGAAGTCGTTGCATTGGGACGTGCGCCGTACACCGGTTTCTGGGGCAGGCTAAGTCAGTCCGACCATGATATTGTCAACGAGGCAATGCGCAGTGTAGGCATAGAGCATATGAGCCGACGACGGGTGTGCAGCCTGAGCGATGGCGAGTGTCAGAAGACAATGATAGCCAAGACATTGGCTCAGCAGACACCTTATATATTACTCGACGAGCCTACGGCGTTTCTCGACTTTCCCGGCAAGGTAGAGCTGATGCTGCTGTTGCGCCGTCTCGCCCACGAACATGGCAAGACCATACTCATGTCTACGCACGATCTTGAGGCTGCACTGCGCACCGCCGACCGTCTGTGGCTTCTCACCGATGGTGCGCTGATGCAAGGCACGCCGCAAGAGTTGGCAGACAGTGGAGCCATAGAGCGCTACATAGGCCGCCCCGATGTAACGCTCAATCACCGTACACTCGAAATCAGTATCAACACCGACAATTATAACAAATAAAAATAGAATTATGGAAAACAATTTCATGCAAATCATCAAGACACGCCGTTCGTGTCGTCACTATCGTGATGAGCAGGTAGCCGACCAGCTCCTCAACACCGTTCTTGAGGCTGGAACATACGCTCCTACAGGTCATGGAACACAGGACCCGCAGATTGTGGCTGTGCAGAATCCTGCTCTGAAGCAGCGTCTGGCAGCTCTCAATGCCAAGATAATGGGAGTCGACAGCAATCCCTATTACGACGCTCCTACTTATCTGCTTGTGTTTGCGTCGAAAGACAATCCCAACGCCTTCCAGGACGGCTCGTGCGTACTCGAAAATATGATGCTTGCAGCTCATGCCGTAGGACTCGCCACATGCTGGATTAACCGTGAGTATCAGATGTTTCAGACCGATGAGGGTCGTCAGCTGATGGACGAAATGGGCATTTCTGCCGACCGTATCGGCATTGGCGCATTGTCGTTGGGCTATCCGTCGCGCGAACCGAAAGAGGCAAAGCCGCGCAAGGAAGACTGGATAAAGGTGATAAAATAGTCCTATGGGGGTTAATTAAACCTAAATTAATGATGTGTATACCATTGCTTTAAAAATAGATGATTAACTTTGTATCTACTTACGACAGTGGTTCGCAACAACAAACAATAACAATATCAATATTTTTTACAAACATGAAGAGAAACTTTCTACTCCTGTCAGCAGCTTCAGTGCTGTTTATGACATCATGCTCGAAGATGGGACCGCTTTCGGCCGACAACTTCAACGTTACACCCAACCCGCTTGAGTCGCAGGGTGGCAAGGTAGCCGCTACAGTTAACGGCACATTCCCCGAGAAATACATGAAGAAGAAGGCCGTAGTTACTGTAACTCCCGAGTTGCGCTACGCTAACGGTCAGGTAGCCAAGGGCCAGAGCGCCACATTCCAGGGCGAGAAGGTAATGGGCAACGACCAGACTATATCATACAAGGTAGGTGGCCGCTACACAATGAAGACATCTTTCGACTATGTTCCTGAGATGCAGAAGAGCGACATGTATCTTACATTTGACGCTCGTAAGGGCAAGAAGGTATACAACGTTCCTGCTGTTAAGGTAGCCGACGGCATTGTAGCTACATCTGAGCTCTATCGTCGTACACTGGCTTCTGAGAACGGTGTCATCGCTCCGGATGCTTTCCAGCGCATTAACGAGAAGAAGCAGGAGGCAAACATCAAGTTCCTCATCAACCAGGCCAACATCCGCAAGAGCGAGCTCAAGAACAACTCAATCAAGGAGTTCATCGAGATGCTTAAGAAGATTAACGCCGATCGTGAGGGCTTGAACATCCAGAACGTAGAAATCCAGGCTTACGCTTCACCTGAGGGTGGTGTTAAGTTCAACGACAAGTTGGCTGGCCAGCGTAAGAACCAGTCAGAGAAGTATGTTAAGAACACTCTGAAGAAGACCAAGGTTAACGCCGACCTCGACGCTCACTACACTGCTCAGGACTGGGACGGCTTCCAGGAGCTCGTTGCTGCCAGCAACCTCCAGGACAAGGACCTCATCCTTCGCGTGCTCTCAATGTATAAGGATCCGCAGGAGCGCGAGCAGCAGATCCGCAACATGTCGGCTGGTTTCAAGGAACTTGCTGACGGTATCCTTCCTGAGCTCCGCCGCTCACGTCTCATCATTAACTACGAGACAATCGGCCGTTCAGACGAGCAGATCAAGGAGCAGTACAAGAACGACGCTACTCAGTTGAGCGTTGATGAGTTGCTCTACTCTGCTACTCTCAACGAGACTCCGGCTAAGCAGGAGGAAATCTACAAGAAGACCGCTGAGGTTCATCCTAACGACTACCGTGCATTCAACAACCTCGCTGCTCTTGCTCTTGCCAAGGGTGACAAGGAGGCTGCACAGAAATATGCTGCCAAGGCTGCACAGCTCGGTAGCGAGACTCCTGAGGCACAGGCTAACCTCGGCCTCGTTTCGCTCATCAACGGCAACGTACAGGATGCTGAGCGCGCCATCTCTAAGGGTGCTAACTCTGAGAACGTAAAGGCTGCTATCGGTGCTCTGAACATCGCTAAGGGCAACTACGCTCAGGCTGAGCGCGACTTCGGCAACACATTGAGCAACACTGCTGCTCTGGCACAGCTCCTCAACAAGAACTATGATGCCGCTGCCAAGACTCTTGACAAGGTAGAGAACCACAACGCTATGACCGACTATCTGCACGCTATCGTTGCAGCTCGTCGTGGCAACAAGTTCGCTGCAGCTTCTTACCTCAAGGAGGCTCTCCAGAAGGATCCGTCGCTCAAGCAGTATGCTGACAACGACCTCGAGCTGAAGCTTCTGAAGTAATCATACAATAAAACGAAGCCCCACCCCCGGCCCCTCCCCAGCAGGGAGGGGAGTGATATGCCTTATTACTTGTATTTTGCCAGATATAGCCTTCCGTTATAAGAAGCTTTGGCAGTAATTGCATACTACTCCCCTCCCTGCGGGGGAGGGGTCGGGGGTGGGGCTTATTCCTTTTATATACAGAATGAAACAATTATATATCCTTATTCTCGCTGTTCTGACACTCGCATCGTGCGGCACCGACAGTCGCCACTTCAAGCTAGAAGGCAGATTGCTCAACATCAATCAGGGTGAGTTCTACGTGTACTGCCCCGATGGAGCCATGCGCGGACTTGACACCATTAAGGTGCAGGCTGGACGATTCACGTACACCACCGAGTGCGATGCCCCTAAGACACTTGTCGTCGTATTTCCTAACTACACGGAGCAGCCCGTCTTTGCACATCCCGGAAAGAGCGTGGACATCAAGGGCGATGCTTCGCATCTGAAGGAACTCACCGTCAAGGGCACCAAGGACAACGAGTTGATGAATAAGTTTCGCGAACAGATACACTCTGCCTCGCCCCCCGAGGTGCTTAAGGCTGCACGCCAGTTTGCTGCCGACCACCCCGAGAGCATCGTGGCTACTTATCTCGTGCGCCGATACTTCATCGACACGCCGACGCCTGATTTTGCTACAGCCAAGCGTCTGCTTAAGGATATAGCTGCCAAGCAGCCCGACAACGGATATGTCGACATGTTGAAATCAATGGTGGCAGGACGCGAGTCTACTCCCAATGGAGCACTTCCGAAGCTCAACGCTCGCGACATCAATGGCAGTTCAGTGACAACAGCCACACTCAAGAAGGCGCGCACTACGGTAGTGTTGGCATGGTCAACATGGAACTATACCTCGGTGAGCATGCTTCGTCAGCTTGACCAGCGTGCCAAGGCTTCAAATGGACGCATTGCAGTGGTGGGCATATGCCTTAATCCATCAATCAAGCAGTGTCGTACCGCACTTAAGTCAAACGATATCACCACCGCTACCATTATATGCGACGGACGTATGGTTGATGGAACAGCCTACAATCAGATGGAAATGGTGGGTCTGCCCGACAACGTTCTGATAGAGAACGGACGTATTAAGAAACGCTCGTTGACGATGTCAAACCTTATGAATGAGGTTGATAAAATAGAAAAGTAGTTAGTCAAAAGCCTCGAAAAACAGTTTTTTGAGGCTTAAAGACAACTTTTTCTGCTTTTGATACTTTCTATTCTAAATATTTTTTATATCTTTGCACTCGCTAAAGAGCGATATGCGGCAATAGCTCAGTTGGTAGAGCACAACCTTGCCAAGGTTGGGGTCGCGAGTTCAAGTCTCGTTTGCCGCTCAATAAAGGGACACACAGGTCGCCGCAATGGTGGAATTGGTAGACACGAGGGACTTAAAATCCCTTGGCCAGTAATGGCTGTGCGGGTTCGAGTCCCGCTCGCGGCACAAACATAGAATTTACTAACAACGATATAAAGGTGGACATTCCAAACGGATGTTCACCTTTTTACTTATATATACTTTCATACTAAAATATACATCACATTATACATAACGTATGACATACGACGACATTTGGCGCCGGCTTGCCGGTGCGTACGACCTGCGTGAGGCGCGAGCCGTGGCACGCATGCTCATTGAAGAGAAGTTCGGTCTTTCGTTTGCCGACATCATCTGTGGTGGCGTTGAGGCTCTCTCCGATGCCGACACACAGTGGCTTGAGGCTGCCGTGGAGCGTTTGGAGCAGGGCGAGCCTATACAGTATGTGCTTGGTTGGGCGTGGTTTGGCGGCCTGCGCTTTGGCGTTCGGCCTGGCGTACTCATTCCCCGCCCCGAGACCGAGTGGCTTGTCGACACCATATGTGCCGATTCTTCAGCCCAAAACGCCCGTGAGTTGCGTGTGCTCGATATTGGTACGGGCAGCGGATGTATAGCTCTCAGCGTCAAGCAACGCCTGCCTGAGGCTTATGTTGAGGCGTGGGACATTTCGCCCGAGGCGCTTGCCATAGCAGCCGACAACGCTCACAGCCTTGGTCTCGACGTGGCATTCCGTCAGCACGATGCCCTTAGTCTCACTCCCGATGCCGATGCCTGGGACGTGATTGTGAGCAATCCTCCCTACATCTGTCAGCGTGAGCGTGCCGATATGTCGCCCAATGTACTCAATCATGAGCCGTCTACAGCCCTTTTCGTGCCCGATACCGACCCTTTGCTGTTCTATAGAGCCATCACCCGCTATGCAGTAGGTTCGTTGCGTAGAAGCGGCAGATTGCTGTTTGAGTGCAACACACTCTATGCCGCCGATACGGCTCGTATGATGGCTGATGAAGGCATGACAGCTACCGAGGTGCACGACGACTGCTTCGACAAGCCACGTTTTGCCGTTGGCGGGAAGATATAGTGAAAAAGAAGAATATAAAAAGCTAACAATAACGATATGTTTGCAAAGCCAAAGAAACAAATCACCGAGCAGGAAGCTCTGCTCAAGCTTTCGGCTCTATGCTCGCAAGCCGAGCATTCGTCGGGCGAAATGATGGACAAGATGCGTCGCTGGATGTTGCCAACCGATGTAGCCGAGCGCATACTCGACCGCCTTATTGACGAGCGTTTTGTCGACGACGAGCGCTTTGCGCGCTTCTTCGTGCGCGACAAGATACGCTTCGACCGTTGGGGACGTCGCAAGATAGAGCAGGCTTTATACAAGAAGGGTGTGGATTCGGACATCAGCCACCGTGTGCTCGATGCCGTTCCTGCCGACGACTATATCGAGATACTGCGCCCATTGCTTGCTGCCAAGCGCCGGACACTGAAAGTCGACAGCGATTACGAACTCAACTGCAAACTCATAAGGTTTGCCATGGGACGCGGATTTGATATGGACATCATCAGGAAGTGTGTTGACATACCACTTTAAAGTTGAGAGTTGAAAATTGAGAGTTGAGAGTTATGATAACCTTATATAATTATATGTAGCTAAAGGCTTTACATATAAAAGCATATCATAACTCTCAACTCTCAATTTTCAATTCTCCACTGGACTACGCTTATGCTTCGCGCTGACGAGTGCCCATGCGTGCTTCAACGACATTGATAACATAGTCGCCGAGCTTCTCGCATTCGCTCACGATGTCCATGTACATAGTACCGATGGCATAAGTGTACTTATGGTCATTGACATCGTTGATGTTCTGCGAGCGCAACTGGTTGCGGTAGTTGTTGATTTCGTTCTCAACGTTGAATGAGCGGTTGATGTCGAGCGAGTCGCGGCGGCCGGTCAGCATCACGTTCATCTGTGTCAGCGAGTCGTCGGTAAGCTCAAACATCTGGTGCAGGTGCTCATACTGCTGCTCAGTAAAGTCCTCCTTGCCCTTCAGCTTGCGGCTTATGGTGCGGGCGATGTTGTAGCACGAGTCGCCGATAGACTCAATCTCCGAAATCTCGCGCAACATGGCGCGTATCTTAGCCTTAGTATCGTCCGAGAGATGGGCGTCGCTGACGTTGTCGAGATAGTTGGCTATCTCAATCTCCATGTTGTCCGAGATGCTCTCATACTTCTCAATACGAGTGAAAATCTTGTTGAACTTGGCGTCGTCCTTTACGCCCAGCAGTTCGCGTACCATACCGAACATACGCTGAATGCGCTCTGCAAACGACTGAATCTCCTTCTGTGCCTCAAGCACCGAGAGCTCCGGAGTCTTCATGATAGCTGTGCCACCGATGTAGCGCAGGCGGAAATCGTCCTCGTCCTTCTTCATCGAAGGCTTGATAACGTAGCATACGAAGCGCTCCATCTGCGGAATAAGCCATATCAGCACCGTTGTGTTGCACACGTTGAAGGTAGTATGGAAAGCGGCAAGCACCACTGAGAGGCGTGTAGCGTCGATGTGGTCGGCATGCGGGTCGACTCCTACAAATCCGCAAACCATGTCGATGAACGGATAGAAGATGCAAAGCACCCAAATCACACCAAATACGTTGAATGTCAGGTGAGCCATGGCTGCGCGGCGAGCCTGCGTGTTGGCACCCATAGCGGCGATGTTCGAAGTGATGGTAGTACCGATATTCTCACCCAGCACCAGCGCAATACCCATATAAATAGGCAGCACGCCACTCGAACACAGCACCATAGTGATGGCCATAAGGGCTGCCGACGACTGCATACAGAATGTCAGCACCGTACCAATGAGCAGGAACGAGAATATTGTGAAATAACTGTCTTTGTCGAAAGATGAGAAGAAGTCGATAACCATCTGGTTATGACTGAGGTCCATTTCCTTGCCGGTAGCGCCCAGAGTGGATATGGCGAAGAACATAAATGCGACACCGAAGAGGAAATCGCCGATGTAGCGGTGCTTCTTGCGATATATGAGCAGCAACGCGATAAAGAACACTGGGAACACGATGTTGGCCATGTTGAACGAGAAGCCAAGCGTCATGATCCATGCCGTGAACGTGGTGCCGATGTTGGCTCCCATGATAACGGAGATGGCCTGTGCCAGTGTGAGCAGTCCGGCGTTTACGAACGATACTGTCATCACCGTCGTGGCAGTAGACGACTGCACCGAGGCTGTTACGAACATACCGGTCAGCAGACCGGTGAAGCGGTTGGTAGTCATGGCTCCAAGGATATGGCGCAGCTGCGAGCCTGCCATTTTCTGGAGCGCCTCACTCATCACCTTCATTCCGTAGATGAGCAGGGCTAATGATCCGATAATCTTAAAAAAAATCCAAATCGACATATATTTTAATATAATTTATGTGGCGGTGTTGCGCATTGTGTCGAAAACGGAGTATCTTTGTTGCACATCAAGTATTAACCATTAAACATGTAACCGAAATGAAACAGTTGATACAAATCCGTTGCAAAAATAATAAAAAAAGTCTGAAAGTTGAAGCCGGAACCACACTTTCTGACATTTTCAAGCAATTAAATTTAACTTTACCCTATCCGCCCGTATGCGCTAAGGTAAATAACAAGGTTGAAGGTTTGCATTATCGCGTATATAACGCCAAGGACATAGAGTATCTCGACATCTCGTCGCCATCCGGATTGCGGGCCTATACACGCACTCTCTTCTTCGTGCTTTGCAAGGCGGTGCAGGATTTGTATCCCGGTACAAGGGTTCGTATCGACATTCCGGTATCCAATGGTTTCTATTGCGACCTCAACATAGGCCGTCCCGTCACCGAAGCCGACGCTACGGCTGTGCGCAACGGGATGCAGGCCATCATCGACCGTGCCATACCCATACGCCGCCACGAAGTGCCTACCGACGAGGCTATTGCACGTTTCGAGGAGATGGGCTATCACGACAAGGCGCTGCTGCTGCACACTACGGGCCGGCTCTATACATTATATTATGACATCAACGGCTTCATCGACTACTATTACGGTTCGATGCTCACCAATACGGCGCAGCTCACGCTCTTCGGACTGGAGAAATACTACGACGGACTGCTTCTGCGCATACCCTCGATGAGCAACCCTTCGGAGCTTGGCGCACTCATACGCCAGGACAAGATGTTTGAAATATTCCAGGAGCACCACCGCTGGCAGAATCTTCTGGGAATGTCTACCGTCGGCACATTCAACGAGGCTGTGCGCGAAGGATACGCCACCGAGATAATCAACGTGTCGGAGGCGCTGCAGGAAAAGAAGATAGCGCACATTGCCGAGAACATTGCTGGTAAGAAGACCGTTAAGATGGTGCTCATAGCCGGACCCTCAAGTTCGGGCAAGACCACATCGTGCAAGCGACTGAGCATCCAGCTCCTTTGCAACGGCATACGCCCCGTGCCCGTGTCGCTCGACGACTACTTCGTCGACCGCGAACTGACTCCGAAGGACGAGAACGGCGAATACGACTTCGAGTCGGTACACGCCCTCAACCTGCCTCTGCTCAACAAGCAGCTCATGCAGCTCTTCAACGGCGAGGAAGTGGAGCTGCCCAAGTACGACTTCATCAAAGGTCGCAGTGTGCCGAGCGGTAAGAAGATGCGCATGCGCCCCGGCGATGTTCTCGTGATAGAAGGCATTCACGCCCTCAACCCCGAACTGACGTCGCAGATACCCGAAGAGTATAAGTATCGGGTGTACGCATCGGCACTCACCACCATTCTCCTCGACGACCACAACTACATCCCCACCACCGACAACCGCTTGCTGCGCCGCATTATACGCGACTACAAGCAGCGTGGATGTTCAGCCCGCGACACCATACGCCGTTGGCCCAGCGTGCGCCGGGGCGAAAACAAATGGATATTCCCGTTCCAGGAAAATGCCGACGAAATGTTCAACACTGCCATGATATACGAGTTGGCTGCCATCAAGACCCAAGCCGAACCCCTGCTCGAACAGGTGCCCGAGAACTGCGAAGAGTATGCCGAGGCATACCGTCTGCGCAAGTTCCTGAGCTACTTCCTGCCCATCGACCACGGCGTTCTGCCACCGACATCACTCCTGCGTGAGTTCATAGGAGGCAGCTCGTTCTCGTATTAAAAGCCCTACCCCCAGCCCCTCCCCCGTAGGGAGGGGAGCGAAATGTACCGACTTATAGAAACGTATCAACATTTTTCTAAGGGAACTTTGGCGCATGGACAACACTTTTTTGCAAACTACACAAAGACTTCATAGCCTAATACTAATAGTAAATGAAAACATTAAGTTCGCACGTTATCAAAACAGTTTTTTGTGGCTAAAAGATGCTGGATATGCTAATGTTTATAAAGAAAGCAAAATCACTACCTACAAATTATAAGATTGACCTTAGCGGTTTGTAGAAGAACAACGCTCCGAAAATAGTTAGTACATACGAAAAAAGTGGCGCCCCATAATTGGGACGCCACTTTTAGTATATAGCCATTAGGCTGATTTTCGTATTTGTCTTTAAAGCTTACAGACTGATTACTTTACATCAGTAGGACCCTGTCCAGCGATTTTCGGCCATCCTGGGTTCTGATATACAACTGATGTGTTGAGGTCGGTCTGGTCGCCTGCTGCAGTCTGACGGAATACGCTCTGTGCAATAGGTGACAGATAGTGGGCAGGTGTGAACTTGTAGCCATCGAACACCTCGTTGTTGATCTTAGAGATCTGGTATGGACGGATGTAGTCACCACTAATCTCCTTAGAGCTGATGTTGCCCTTACCGCCTTCAACGTCTACCATAGCGAGGTTGGTAGAACCGTCGCGCCATGCACCTTCGTACACAGTACCCCAGTACTTCATACCTTCAATCTGGTAACCGTTAATCTGGTCGCAAGCACGCCAGCGAATCAGGTCTTCCCAACGCATACCCTCACCGATGAACTCGTTGCGGCGCTCGCGACGGATGTTGTATGTTGTAGCGTCAACAAGCTGGCCGTGTGAGTAAGCACCGAAGTCCCACTTAGCCTCCTCCTGCATATTGGTTGCAGCGATGGTCTTGTTGTAGTCAGGATCAACCTTAGCACGTGTGCGGAGTGCACGCCAGTACTTGTCGGCAGTTGCGTCGATAGAGTTGTTCTTCAGCCATGAAGCCTCCATGTAGTTGAGCAGTGCCTCTGTGCCACGGAATACGATGCTTCCGCTCTCGCCGAAGTGGTGGTTGAACTGCTGCTGGGTGTCGTAGTTCTTACCCTTCTTTACAGCGTAGCCAGTAACCATACGTGTCTCGTTGTTGCCCTTTACAGTCCAAGAGAGGTCTACCGAGTTGACACCGTCGTCGGTGTAGTTCTCTATACCGTTGTCTACCTTGGTGAAGATCTTGATACGAGAGTCGCGATTCTGCAGAGTAGCCTTGATGCCCTGGTTCTCCCAGTTGGCGTCATAGCCAGAATTAGCCGCGTAGATAGGCAGACCGTTGCGCATTAGGAATGAGTTGACCAATCCACGTGTCCAACCTGTACCACCACCGTTGCGCTGGAGCTGCATCTGGATGTTGTGTGTAACGTTAGCCTTCAGACGGTCGAATGCGCGGTACATGATAACCTCGCTATAGCCGCTCATATCCTTGTCACAGAACATTGTGTAGTAAGGATTGGTGCTTGCCAGGTTTCTGTCCTGACCCTCTTCTGCGTCAGTATTCTCTACGAGGTTGCCAACGAGCTTGTCGCCAAGTTCCTTCGACGACTTCATAGCCTCAGTGAGGAAGTGGTCGATTGAAGAGTCGATGTTGAAGTCCTTAACGTCCTCAGCATTGCCAGGCCATCCCGGACCGCCCGGAACGAATGCAGTACCCTTGTGATACTTCTCCCATGTAGCCTCGAAGAGGGCTGCGCGTGAGCGGAGCAACAGGGCTGCGTCGCGTGAGATGCGGTTCTTGCCGCCAGGAGCTGTCTGAGAAAGAAGTTCGAGAGCCTTGTCGAGGTCGTCGAGAATCTGCTGGGCTACCTTATGGCGTGGCTGACGCTTTGAAGCCTGTACAAGAGTCTCCTTGTCGTCAGGAAGTGCTGTGAGCACGATAGGGAAGTCGCCTAATGACTGGAGCTTGTCCAGATAGAGGTAGGCGCGGAGGAAGTAAGCCTCGCCGATATAGTGGCGTACGTTGGCAGCAGCACCAGAAATCTTACCTGCCTCATACTTCGGCAATACCTGATCGAGGAAGTAGTTGACATTACGGATGTTTCCGAAATCCCAAGCACCACCACTCTGGCCTACTTTCCAGTTGCCTGGCACCCAACGGCTTGAATAGCCGGTAGCTGCCTGGTTGTCGGTAGCGTTGTCGTAGGCGAATGTGCCCATACCATAGCTGCCTGGGCCAATGCTGGTGAGTACACCATACAGATTGATTGTGTAGGCAGCAAGGTCTGCCTCGGCTGTGAAGAAAGCCGCAGGAGTAACGTTGCTCTCAGGCTCCTTGTCGAGGAAATCGTTGCAGCTGGTCAGGCCGAGCGATGCGCCCAATACGAGCATTGAAATATATTTAAGCTTCATAAGTTGTTTCCTTTCCTTTATATCTATATAAGAATTAGGTAATTTTTTAGAATGTCACACTAAGGCCGCATGAGAATGTCTTCGACAACGGATAGGTCTTACCAATCTCGCCACCCCAGCCTGCTCCGATAAGCTCGGGATCGCCAGCCTCTGTGAAGTTGGTGATGGTGAGGAGGTTCTCGCCTGATACGAAGAAGCGGAGGTTCTCGATGTATACCTTGCGTGTAAGTTCCTTCGGCAGTGTGTAGCCGATAGTGATGTTCTTCAGACGAGCGTAAGCAGCATTCTGCAAGTAGCGTGTCTGTGTCTGTGTATTGCGACCACCATTCCAGCTAACACGTGGGTAGTAAGCGCCCTTGTTGTCCTCACGCCAGTAGTCACTATGACACTTCATACCTATTGCCTGCCACTTACCTTGACCGGTAGCACCCCAGAACATTGGTCCACCTGCAGCGTAGTCGCGCTTGAGTGTTCCCTGGAAGAATACCTTGATGTCGAAGCCCTTCCAAGCAGCGTCGAGGTTCAAACCGAAGTTGTAGCGCGGTGTTGAGTTACCGATGATGCGGCGGTCGCCAGACTTGTTGGCTGTGCCTTCGCCACCATTAATCTTGCCGTCACCGTCGAGGTCCTTGTACATGATGTCACCTGCTGTCCAACCGCTTCCGAGTGCGCTTTGGTCAACCTTTTTGAGGTGAGCGTCCATCTCTTCCTGGCTCTGTGCGATGCCGAGAGTAGTGTAACCCCAGATGTCGCCGAGCTTGGCACCCTTATAATATGAACCGAGCTTCTTAGAGGGGTTAGGATACTTGTCGATAACCACCTGGTTGTCGCTCAATACGAATGAAGCGCCGTAGCTAACCTCACCGATGATGTCGCGCCAGCTAATCTGCAAATCCCATCCCTTAGAAGTCATGTCGAGGTTGTTGACTCTTGGAGGATTGGCACCGAGGATAACGGGCAACTCAGGAGCTGGACCTACCATGTCGAATGTATTGCGCTGATAGTAGCCGAACGAACCGGTCAAGCGGTTGTTGAAAGCGCCCCAGTCGAGACCTACTTCCCATGTGCGGCTCTTCTCCCATGTAAGAGTATTAGATACGAGTCCGGGCTGTGATGCTGTATTAGGCTTAACACCGTTTACGAGCCAGTTGCTGCCCTGAGCCGAGAATCCGATAGTAGGATAGAACGGATACCAGTTGTCAGTGTTCTGGTTGCCGAGCTGACCCCAAGAAGCACGGAGCTTCAATGTGTTGACATACTTGGCTATTGGCTCCCAGAAACTCTCCTGAGCGATGTTCCAACCTGCTGAGAATGATGGGAAGAAGTTCCAACGATTGTCGCGGAGGAAGCGTGAAGAGCCGTCGTAGCGGAGGTTAGCCTCGAAGAGGTAGCGTCCGGCGAAGTCGTAGTTGATACGTCCGAAGAAGCCTGCTGTGGTCCATGAGTTGTAAGCACCGCCTACGCTTGGCTTTGTTGTTGTAGTGTTGAGAGTTGGCAGGCCTGACATGATGCCGTTCTGGCGTGCTGTCACGTTGCGCTGACGGAACCACTCGCTCTGGAAACCGCCCATCACCTTCATGTTGTGGTCGCCAAATGCACGGCTATACTCAGCAAAGAGGTTCGGGTTGAAGTAGTTCGACTTGTATGTATACTCGTATACGCTTGTTGTCTCGTTCTGGTCAACATACGGGTTGTTGTCGCAGTCGTAGCCGTAAGTAGTCTGCCAGTCGCGGTGGTTGAAATGTGTAATGATACGGTAGTTCAACTCGGCATTGAGGGTCAAGCCCTTAACCGGAGTAGCTACAAACGAGAGCTGCTGTGCCAGGCGGTCAGTCTGGTTCTTGGCGCGTCCGCCGTTCTGGAGGCGTCCGATGTACGACTCAGGCAGCCAGTTGCCGTTCGGGTCCTTTGTAGGAATGATAGGCCAGTAGCGGCACATGTTGTGATAGAACTCGTCGGTACCGTTAACAAGGTCGCCCGGCATCTCGAAGTCGGTACGTGTGAAGCGTGTGTTGTATGTCACACGCAACCAGTTGGCAAGCTGAGCCGAAACCTTACCTGTAAAGGCATAGCGCTGTGTGTTATCATCACCATGACGCAGAAGACCGCCACGGTCGAGGTAGTTGGCAGAGAGATAGTACTGCATGCGGTCGTCGCCGCCGGTCATGCTGAGGGTGTGCTCCTGCGAGAAGCTGTTGCCAAACTGCTCCTTGAGCCAGTCGGTGTTGCCGAGAGGCAAGAGCGGAGTGTTGTCCCAAACTTCCCAACGGTTGTTGCCGTTCTTGAACATCTTCTGCATGGTAGGGTCGCTCTGGGCCTTCTTGATCTGCTCAAGCTTGTCGTCGGTAAACCAGATACCAGCACCACTATTAACAGAAGCCTCGTTCATATATTTAGCCCATGTGTAAGAGTCCATCATCTCCGCCATGTTGAGTGGAGAGTCGAAACGGAACGAGTTGTTGTAGTTGATAGTGGCCTTGCCCTTCTTACCGCTCTTGGTGGTGATAAGTACAACACCACCGGCAGCACGCGAACCGTAGATAGAAGAAGCTGAAGCATCCTTCAATACAGAAATGTTCTCGATGTCCTGCGGGTTGAGTGCGTTCATATCGCCCTCCATACCGTCGATGAGTACGAGCGGAGTTACCGAAGAACCAGCACCGATAGTACCGGTACCACGGATGTTGAATGACTTAGTAGAGTTAAGAGTACCACCGCTGTTTGGTGTAGAGAAGTTCATACCAGCAACAGCACCCTGGAGAGCGTCAGCTACAGAGTTAACCGGACGTGCTGAGAGAGTCTTAGAGTCGACGGTAGATACGGCACCAGTAAGGTTAACCTTCTTCTGTGTACCGAAACCTACTACTACAACTTCTTCAAGCATCTTCTTGTCGTCCTCGAGGATAATGTCGAGAGGCGCACCGTTCCACTTAACTACCTTTGTTGTGTAGCCGATGTAAGAGATTTGGATTGAGGCACCCTTCTTTACACCATTGAGTGTAAAGTTGCCGTCAATGTCAGTCACTGTACGCAAGTTGGTACCTTCGACAATTATCGAAGCTCCGATTACTGTTTCACCAGTAGCGTCTTTTACAACGCCCTTGCAAGCTGTCTCGTTCTGCTGTGTAGAAGCAGTGAGCACAGCGTCGTTCGAACCAGCCGCATATGCCATCTGTCCGCCGCTCATAGGAGCAGCAGCGAGCAATGCCATAACCATACCGGCGGTCTTGACTTTCTTGTTAATAAGCAATTAAATTTAGTTATAATTGATTTTAGTAGAGTTAGAAACTATGTAAATTTATTAGGACACAGCACAATGGTATGTACACATATTATATATATGCTCACATCGTTGTGTTTCTATAACACGCATTAAGCTCTATCCTTAAAAAACTAAGGGCCGAATTGTTGTTTTGTCTTTAGTTTATGATAAGACTTTTTAAATCTTATAATTTTTTTAGTGGTTTATGGAGACAAAATTACAAAATATGTTTAATATAATAAAGATAAATTTGAAGCAATCTTTATCTATTAATGTTCTTTGACAGAGTGCACGACAAGCTACACCATCTCACCACCTCACCACCACAACATAACAACTTGTGCTGATACGCAAAAAAAGCCCTACCCCCAGCCCTCCCCCGTAGGGAGGGGAGCGGTATGCACCGACTACTCTTGGAGCGATGTTCTTCTACATTATCCCCTAGAAAAGTGTTGTATACCCTTGTAAGTTCCCCTAGAAAAGTGTTGTATACCCTTGTAAGTTCCCCTAGAAAAGTGTATCTTTGCAGCATAAGTATCTATTAATCAAAATAATAGCGAGAATGGAACGACATATTTATAAAAGTCTGAAGGCATGGAAGGATTCTCCAAATCGTAAACCACTAATTCTACAAGGTGCACGCCAAGTTGGGAAAACCTATATACTTAAAGAATTCGGAAAAAGAGAGTACGATAATGTGGTATATATCAACTGTGACGACAATGACGATATGAAGGATATGTTTGTAGATTATGACATAAAACGCATTATTCGCAGTCTCAGTGCTATATCCGGAATATCTATAACAACATCATCGACATTAATAATACTTGATGAGATACAGGAGATAAACCGCGGTCTTTCATCATTAAAATATTTTTGCGAGAAAGCTCCAGAATACCATGTTGCCGTTGCTGGGTCACTACTCGGTATAACACTGCACAATGGTACATCATTTCCCGTGGGGAAAGTGGATATGCTTTATATGTATCCTATGGATTTTGAAGAATATCTTATAGCTATGGGAAAATCACAACTTGTGGAACTACTCAATAACAAAGAATGGTTAAGTCTATCATCTGTACAACAGATGCTCACAGAATTGCTACGCCAATACTACTTTGTTGGAGGTATGCCAGAGGCTGTCAAGGCATATATTGAGCGTGGAGACATATGGGAGGTACGCTCAATACAAACAAAAATCATTGAGGCTTATCGCAATGATATGTCCAAACATGCTCCGCTACAACAAGTACAACGTATAAACATGGTGTGGAATTCAATTCCATCACAATTGGCGCGCGACAACAAGAAGTTTGTATATGGCGCTCTGAAAAAGGGAGCACGAGCCAACGATTTCGAAATAGCAATACAGTGGCTTGTCGACTCTAGTCTGGTACATAAGGTATATCGCATAAATAAACCTGCAATGCCGCTTAAATTCTATGAGGATATGTCTGCTTTCAAACTTTTCCTGCTCGACTGTGGATTGCTCGGAGCGTTGTCGGAGACTCCTCCACAACAAATACTTATTGGCAATAATATATTTGAGGAATACAAAGGAGCGTTCACCGAAAACTATGTGTTACAGCAACTAAAATCAATACCACATACATTTGTATACTATTACAGCAATGAAAATTCCACAATGGAGATTGACTTTGTTGTACAACACGACAATGATATTATACCCGTAGAAGTGAAAGCGGAAGAAAATCTTAGAGCAAAATCCTTGCGACAGTTCACTAATGATAATCCTGACTTGCATGGCATACGTTTCTCAATGTCGGGATATAGAGAACAAGAATGGATGACAAATGTGCCTCTATGGGCGGTAAAGTGGGCGTTTGATTAACAACTGTGGAGCTGGCTCCACAACAATATTTGCATTTTTCATCGCTCAAAACTGTGAGCTGAGCGCACGAAGAAATCTTTGGTTCGAAATTCTTGAGTTTTGAGATGTTTGTGTTATATCGCTCATTGTCAGCGGTTTAAGTGGTATGACGAGAAGATGCACATTGTGCTGGTACGCAAAAAGGGCTACATTTTATTGAAAATGTAGCCCTTTTACCTTCCAACTGTAGTCGTTTTGCACTGCAACTGTAGTACATTTACCCTTAAAATGTAGCCCTTTTGCAATGCAAAGAAGCTACTAATGGCGAGTAGGAGTGTTTCTGACTCTTCAAAAACCGATAAAATCTGCGTTTGAAACCTCCAGAATCAAATTTTTATTTGTAACACTTTTTTACTGCTTGTACGATATTTGCATCAGCACACAACTTTCTTTATAGTCACGAATTATCATGAATTATCCATGAAGGTTTGTGATTAATTAGTGAGCATTCAGCTTCTCCCTTACTTCTTCCATTATTCCGGTGAGTTCCTCAACCGTTGTGGCGCGCAGCATAGCTATGCGAGTCTGTCGGAAGTCGGGGATGCCCTTGAATATGGGCGAGGCTGCTATGTGGCGGCGTGTGTGCAGAATGCCGCGATATTCGTCAATGCGCTCAACGTTGATGCGCAGCTGTTCGAGCAAGATGTCGAGCTTGCGGTCGATGGTGAGCGACGGGTCTTCGGGACGGCCGTCGAGCAAGTCGCGCATCTCCTTGAATATCCATGGGCGGCCGAACGTGGCGCGACCAACCATTACGGCATCTACTCCGTAGCGGTCGAAGGCATCGCGTGCCTGCTCGGGAGTGCAGATGTCGCCGTTGCCGATAATAGGGATGTGGATGCGTGGGTTGCGCTTCACCTCGCCTATCAGCGTCCAGTCGGCTTCGCCCGTGTACATTTGGGCACGCGTTCTGCCGTGAATGGTGAGTGCCTGGATGCCGCAGTCCTGCAGAGCTTCAGCCAGGTCGGTTATGACGAGGTTGTCTGAGTTCCATCCCAGACGCGTCTTCACGGTGACGGGAGTGTTTACTGCCTTCACCACATTGCGTGTAATGTCGAGCAGAAGCGGTATGTTTTGCAGCATTCCGGCTCCGGCTCCCTTGCCAGCCACCTTCTTTACGGGGCAACCGAAGTTGATGTCGATGACGTCGGGGTGCACTTCCTCAACGATGCGAGCAGCCTCGACCATCGACTCTACATCGCGTCCGTATATCTGAATGCCTACGGGTCGCTCCTCGTCGCTGATGTGCAGCTTGCGCAGAGTGGCGTTGACCGAGCGCACCAGTGCCTCGGCACTTACAAACTCGGTGTATACCATCGATGCTCCGAAGCGCTTGCACAGATGGCGGAAGCCAATGTCGGTGACATCCTCCATCGGTGCGAGAAACAGCGGACGTGGTCCGAACTCTATGTTGCCTATCTTCATTTATTAACCGTTCTGTTTATTTTAGAAGGTATTTACTCGAAGTAGTAGAGGAATGTTGCGATGCCGGTGAGAGCCTTCTTGGGCGACTCCTTTATCTCGATGGCAAACTTGATCTGTACCTTGGCAATGCCGCGCAGGTTCTCGATGGCATACAGGTCGGCAACGAGGCGTACGTGCTCGCCCGACTTAACAGCCTGGCCGAACTTCATCTTGTCCATGCCGTAGTTGACCATCATCTTGAGGTTCTTCACCTCGATAATCTGGTTCCACAGGCAGGGCAGCATTGAGAGTGTGAGATAGCCGTGAGCGATGGTCGACTTGAACGGGCTTTCTACTGCGGCACGCTCTGTGTCAACGTGAATCCACTGGTGGTCGAGAGTGGCATCGGCAAACATGTTGATGCGCTCCTGCGAGAGTTCTACATAGTCGGATACTCCGATGTTCTTGCCGAGCAACGCGGCAAACTCATGATAGCTGTTGATAATTACTTTGCTCATAGTTGTATTTATTATTGTTTTTATGCGTATATTTTTATGCAAAGGTAAGACTTTTATGCTATAATAGCAAAAAAATAGACCGGTTCAGCATGACTATCAATTGTTTAGGAGTGATTTACTTTTGCTTGTGTCACTTTTCCAAGGGACTTTTGTGCAGAGATACACTTTTTTACCCATATAACAAGTAAGCATTTGGCTTAACTTCTTAACTCCTTTAACTACTGAATACTCTGAACTTGTAAAAGTAATTGTATTAAAATAGTTTTTTAATTCGAATTTTTAATGTTTTATTAATAATACTACTAAAAAAATACAAACCAATGTAAAATATTAAAGAAAAATGATTACTTTTGCATTTAGATTTTACATATTAACGACATTCAATTATCTCCTTATAATATAAAAAGGTGGAATGTGAGCGTTTTATGTATAAAAGAACAATTTAGAACTACAAACAGAGTGACCTGTTTTTTTTATTTTTTTATAAATCATCTACTATGCAAAAATCAAGCAAATCATTCAGTCTGCTTGTAGCTATGGGTGCGGCGTTTATGCCAATATGGGGAGGCGGCTTCTCAGAGGCTAATGCTACCAATGCCATGGCACTTCAGCAGCAGGATGGCGTCTGCAAGGGTAATGTTGTTGACGCTACGGGTGAGCCTGTAATCGGTGCTGTGATCCGCGTAAAGGGAACACAGACTGCTATTGCAACCGACCTTGACGGTAACTTCTCGCTTAAGGGCGTGAAGAAGGGTGCAACACTCGAGATTTCGAGTATCGGTATGACTACCAAGACCGTTGTTTGGAACGGAACCCCAATCAATGTGACTCTTGAGGACGACTCACAGACAATCGGTGAGGTTGTCGTGACTGGTTACGGCGGCGTTCAGAAGGCTAAGACAATGACAGCCTCTGCAGCTGTTGTTAACATGGGTACGCTCCAGAAGTTGCCTGTCACCACTATGGCAGAAGGTCTTGGTGGCCGTGTAGCCGGTGTGTTCACACAGCAGAGCTCAGGTGCCCCGGGTGAGAAGACCAAGGTTTGGGTGCGCGGTGGTAGCAACATCCTTTATGTAATCGACGACGTTGTGCTCGACACAAGCCAGGGTGAGGACTTCTTCAGCCGCTTGCGTCCGGACGACATCGCCAACATGTCAGTGCTCAAGGACGCTGCAGCTACAGCTGTTTACGGTCCGCGTGCTGCCAACGGTGTAGTTGTAATCCAGACAAAGCGTGGTACTGAGGGTGCCCCTGAGATTACATTCAACCAGAAGTTTACTATCATGACTCCGTCGTATCGTGCCAAGGCAATGAATGCCTATGACTATGTGAATACGATGAACGAACTTTATCTGGCCAGCTATGCTGAGACTCCTTACGCCAATACAACAGAACTTTCTAAGTTTTATATGGGCTACCTTAATCAGAAGGGTTATAGCCGTGAGGAAATCCGCAATATGGTAAATGAAAAGTACGGCATGAACTGGTCGCAGGACTATGTCAACGAACTTTTCGATCCATACAAGACTGAAAAAAACATTACAGACTACTACCAGACTTACGATTCATGGGATCAGTTTGAGCATACTCAGCCGATGTTCCAGACCAACGTAAGCCTACGTGGTGGTAGCGAGCGCATCAAGTATTACTCTTCTGTAGGCTATATGGACCAGCAGGGTCTGAGCGATACCTACGGCTATAAGCAGTATAACATCGTGCTCAACACAGACGCCTTCCTTTTGAAGGACAAGAGTCTGAAGTTCACATTCAATCTTAACGGTAATATTGGTCAGCAGAACAAGCCTGGCGAGGGTGACATGGTGTTCAGAAACGTGATGTACCAGAGTGGAAATACTCCTACTAACCCAGCACAGTGGTCTACAGGCAATGCTCGTAAGAACTCTGCCGATTCACGTCTGAACACTGGCTTCCAGAATATAGATACTAAGCGTTTCCAGATGAATGCGGCATTGAAGTGGAATTTGCCTTGGGTGCCGGGTCTCTCGGCTCAGGCAAGCGTGAACTACACTACATCTCACCAAATGCAGAAGAACTTCAATCACGATCAGGAGAACGTTTACGATAATCCTTATTCTACAACATTCTCTACATACAATCCTGAGAATGCAAGTCTTTACCAGTACTGGTATGACTACAAGCTTACCACTGGTATTTTCCAGCTCGACTACTCGAAGACCATAGGCAAGCACACATTCTCGGTAATGGCAAACTACCAGAGCCAGATTCGTCATGAGAACTGGAGCAGCCAGACCAAGAAGGGCTTTGCCACAACTCTTGCTCCGCAGGAAGATATAGGTGCTACAATGGTATCGAGCGGTGGTTCGGCAAGCGATTGGGGTTCGGCTTCATGGATTGGTCGTCTTACATACGACTATGCCAACAAGTACATGTTCCAGTACTCTATGAACTACAACGGCTCGTTGAGCTACAGTCCAGACAAGCGTTGGGGATTGTTCCACGCCTTCTCTGTAGGTTGGAACATGGCTGAGGAGTCATGGTTCAAGAAGTTCGTACCGCGTTCACTCGTAAGCGAATTTAAGCTTCGTGGCGGTTTCGGTCTTGTAGGTAATGAGGTTGGTAGTCCGTTCAGCTACCTTACACAGTATTCACAGAATGGCAACCGTGTGCTCTTTGGCAATGGTATGACTTCAAATGTAGGCTGGTATATCAATAGTGTTGCCAGCGATTTGCAGTGGTCAAGCTCAAAGCAGATGGGTCTTGGTCTTGACTTCAGCATGTTTAAGGGTCGTTTGAATGGTGCTATTGATACCTATCTCTACCTTAATAAGGGTGACGTTATGAATATGACCGACGAGATGCTTCGTACTGATATCCTCGGTATGCCTAATATTCCGAAGATCAACGCTCCATTCGTAACCAACAAGAAGGGCGGTATTGAGGTTTCACTCAACTGGCAGGACAAAATTGGTGATTTCGGCTACAAACTCGGTGTTACCTATTCACACTGGGATCAGATTACAACCCGTCATACCGACAAATCTGAAGACTGGTACTTCGATGCATGGGATACTGTAGGCAAGCGTACCGAGGCCAGCAACGCACTTTACTATGCTGGTCTTATGACAAACGGCTTGTACACTTCATGGAATGATGTTTACAACTCATTCCGCAACAGAACCCGTGGCTTCGCTCCTGGTACTGTAAAGCTTGTTGACCTCAACGGTGACGGATATACAGACGACTACCATTTGACCAATGCCCCTGGTAGCACTCCTCTTACTCAGTATGGTGTTACACTTGGTGGTTCATACAAGGGATTTGAAGTAGAATTGTTCTTCCAGGGCGCTACTGACGTAACTGGTGCAATGACATCACCGTTCCGTTCACAGCAGGGCTATATGTGGAACTACGGACAGTACGGTTTCAACAATGCCTATTTGCCAAGCAAGAATAACGTAGATGCTGCAATTCCATTGCCAACAACTGATGGTCGTGGATGGGGTTACTCATTTATTGATATGTGGCAGTTTGACGCTTCTTACTTGAAGCTGAAGAACATCAGCCTGCGCTACGATATGAAGCGTGAGGTACTGAAGAACGTTGACTTCATCAAGGGTCTCGACCTGAGCTTCGTTGTTACCAACGCATTCACATGGACAAAGAGCTCTTATCCGTATAAGAACCTCCAGGATCCTGAGTTCATCACTACCAATGCAGGTTACTATGAAGCCAATGGTGGTTTGGGTAGCTACCCAACACAGCGTACATACACATTCAATGTTGTATTAACATTATAATAGTAAACGACAATGAAAAGTAAAATTAATATAAAGAAATATATGTGGGCTGGAATGTTCGCTGTGGCACTTGGTGCCACAATGACATCCTGCGACCCTCTGGGCGTAGAGCCTACAACAAAGGTGGATGAGGAGCGTTTCTGGCAGAATCCGCAGTTGGCACGTACGTATGTCAACAACTTCTATTTCATTGCGCCATCATACTCTGGACACGATTTCCAGACAGAACAGTGGTCGGACAACTGTCAAGGCAACAGTGAGCAGGATTGGGATACATACCGTCAGAACAAGTTCAACAATCGTCAGTATGATGAGACTTCACCTTGGAGTGGTCCGTGGTCAGGAGCATACAAGAATCTCTACAGCATACATATCGGTATGGAGAAGATTGCTTCTTCGGGAGCTCTTAACGAGCAGGTGAAAAGCCAGTTGCTCGCAGAGTGCTACTTCTTCCGTGCATGGGTTTACTTCGATATGGAGAAGTTCTGGGGTACAGTACCTTATGTAGACCACGCTCTTTCACTTGATGAGAACACTTATCTGCCACAGACAAAGCGTGAGATATTGTTCGACAATATGCTTGCCGACCTTGACAAGTCAATCGAATTGTTCGGTAAGATGAATGGTACTCCTGATGTGGGCATGGTTAATATCAATGTAGCTAAGGCATTCAAGTCGCGCGTTGCCCTCTATGCAGCCAATGCTGCTTCGGCATCAACCAAGGGTCTGTTCACTGATGATGCAGCCGGACTGTTCAAGTTCGAGAAGAACGCCCAGCACTACTATCAGATAGCTTACGATGCTGCTAAGGACTTGATTGGCAAGTACGATCTGGAGCCTAACTACGAGGATCTCTTCACTTCAGAGACCGCACACACAAGTGTAGAGTCTATCTGGCCAGTTATGTTTAAGGAGAACCAGCGTGGTGGCTTTAATCCTACTGAAAAGAATGGTCCTGACGGTGCATACTATGGCAATAGCGACAAGAAAACTTTGTCTTGGGATATGCGTTCAGGTTTGTTCCCGACACAGGATCTCGTTGACTGCTACTTGCAAAAGGATGAGGCTGACGGCAAGTGGAAGCACTGGTGGGAGACCAAGCAGGCACAGGATCTTAACATCGCTGTTACAACAGACAAGGATGGCAACAAGCAGTACTCTGGCTCTGGCGACAACTATCGCAAGATGTTCGAAAACCGCGATCAGCGTTTCTATGCTACAGTGACTTACGACGGTGCCTATATGGGTCCGGTAAACAATCCTATCTACCAGATTCAGACTTGGATTGACAAGACTACAATGAACGACCAGCGTACTTTGAAGTACAGTGCCCTCCATACTGGTTACCGTTCACAGGAGAATTTGTCAACAGCTCCGGTCAACCGAGCATCATGCCAGACCATAACAGGTTACTACTCTCGCAAGTACTCTCACTTCGACCAGTTTAACGACGACGGTTCGTTGAAGAAGACACAGCGCACTACATGCTACTTTAACATCCGTTATGCTGAGGTGCTCTTGAACTTGGCTGAGGCTGCCGTTAATCTCGACAAGTCGGCTGAGGCTATCGCCCAGATCAACAAGATACGTGAGCGTGCCGGAATGAGCGCATACGACGGTGCTACCGACAAGCAGAGCGTATACGACGAGGTTAAGGTAGGGCGTCGTCTGGAGTTCGCATTCGAGAATCCTGGATTCCGCTACTTCGACCTTCTGCGTTGGAGCGAGGCTGAGGGTAAGACTGTTATCCCTGAACTTAACAAGGTATCACGCGGTATTCAGATTTTCCGTGTAGGTATCCACAGCGATGAGGTTGGTAAGAATGGCGTAGCTCTGAATCCAGGTGAGACAAATGAAGACGGTCACAATTACGAGACTCCTTCTTTCCAGACTGTTTCAATGGATTACGATGTCTATAAGCGTAAGTTTGACAACCAGCGCTATTACTTCACTCCATTTGTCTCGACAATGCTGGTTACATATAAGCAACTTCAGCAGTCGCCGGGTTGGAAAGGATTCAAGTACGAATAACAATTAAAATCTTGAAACAATGAAAATATTTAATAATATCAAGACTATCTATGCTGGATTGGCATTGTTACTTGCTACTACGCTTACAACAAGTTGCCAGACCGGATTAGAGTATGAGGATGTTCCTGAGGAATATTACTCTAATGTCGACCTGCAGGGCTGTACCCTGTCTTCACGTTATCTCTTCGAAGGATGTATTTGGGCAAAGAATTACGTTGGAATTTATGATAATCCCTATGTAACTTGGGTTGCTGAGACATCTCTTAACGCACAAGAAGCAAAATGGATTAATAATACAGGTGCAGCCTATAATGTGAAGGTCAAAGGCGAGACAGTTACTGTTGCTAATGGCGAAGAGGTTTCAATTCCTTGTGGCTTAAACAACATGTACACTCGTGATGATGCTAGCGCACCTGAGGGTAAGGTATATGTTTTGACATTCTATCTGCCAAATTCAGTTTCTTACGCTACAAGTGGTAAGAGTTTCTTGTTCGACTTGAACAAGTACACAGGTACTGACCATTTTGAACTTGTAAACCCGACAGATGGTAAAGCAGAGCAGGTGAAAACTGCTATGGACTTGACTCATCTTGTAGTATCACTCGTGCCTGGTCAGAATACAGGTAACGCTACTCTTGTGAAGCCTCAGGATAATGCTCCTAAACTCGGTACACCTGGCGATTATACACAGCCACGCAAATATTTGGTTGTAAATAATATGCGTCGTCCTTCTGGTGTTCCACAGGCAAAACGCATGTATGAGGTACAGTTCGTAGTACTGCCGTAATACGGATATAATATAAGCCTATATGTCGGATTGTGTATCCGGTATATAGGCTTTTTCCTTTTTTTATATGTTTACAGACTAACTGTCTTGGAATAGGGCGGAAATACACATTGTGTTAGCATGCAGATGCTATTACGATGGTACAATCTACTATAATCTGACTTTTTGTACGAAAAAATCTCTAATGACCGATTTGGGTTTAATAAGTACAAAGAGGGGGTCAAAAGTCACAGCAGTACGCCCCAAAGGGGCAGAAGCCCATAGCCCAGGGCAACACCCTGGGTAAAAGTATCACAAATATCAATGCGCCCTGCAAGGGCAAAAGCGTTAATTATCAATGCTTTTGCCCTTGCAGG
>URQS01000017.1 GCA_900550035.1 uncultured Prevotella sp.
CTCTTCTTTTTATGAGATAAAAACTTATCTCATTCTCAATTACTTATAAAAAATACGTACTTTCGCATTCCAAATGTACCCCTTTTGGAATGCAAAAGGGGTACATTTATTTTTCAAGCGTTATTTTCGGGCTTTTCAGCCGCAGTTTTTATACCAAGTGAGCGATGAGATCCTCGCGCTCGCCTTCAAGCATATCGATTACCGGAACCTCAATCATTGTGTAGCATCCAGGTTGCTGACGCATTGTGGCACGAGCCACATTGACAAGCACCTGACCAGTGAGAGCAGGGTTGTTGATGCTCATGGTGAACTCCATACGCTGATTCTGAGTCTTGCCGCTCACACCCTTGCGAGTGAGATGAACGCCGTGTCCCATGTCGCGCACAGCGTCTACCGAAGGTACTTCAAATACGTGGGTCTCGTCGTTGGCGAAGTACGGGTCGGCCTTTATGGCTGCTGTGACGTCCTCAAGCTTAGCTCCGTCCTCAAGTTCTACGTAAACCATACGGCGGTGCAAGCCCTCACCCTTAGGTATAGTCATCGAAAGAGCGTTCTTCACACCCTCCTTTGAGCGCACGCATACGCTGTGACCCATCGACATACCCGGTCCGAAATTGGTGTAGCTGAGTCCCTTCGGAGCAAGACTTTGCATGAGTGTACGCACGATAGAGTCAGAACCCGGATCCCATCCGGCTGCAATGATGCTCACAGCCTTGTGCTCCTTGCATATAGGAGTGAGCGCTGCACGGTAGTCGAGGATTGAAGTGTGGATGTCGAAGCTGTCGACGGTGTTGATGCCCAGAGGCAGAATCTGCTTGGCATATTCCTCGCACGAACGTGTAGGAGTAGCGAGAATGGCTACGTCTACGTCCTTAAGCTCACGAATATCCTTAACTACTTCATACTGTGAAAGCTCTGCCGGCTTGTTGTCGGCACCATTGCGACGCACGATACCTGCTATCTCGAAATCGTCGGCGGCCTCAAGGGCCTGGACAGCATAATGTCCGATGTTGCCGTATCCTACTACGGCTGCTCTGATCTTCTTCATTTCTTTTGTATTTCTTTTTATTGGTTTTTACGGGCACAAAGTTACGCAAATTAGACAACAAAGCGCATTAAAGAATAAACTTTTTTCATTCTACCATTCATAATACTTACAAATTAGTAGAGTTTCGTAGGGTTTTGATAATAAAACGACACGGTTTTCGCCACAATACGTTAACAATGGCAAGTTGCACAAATATCATGAAGCTTGCGATTAAGATTTTACCGTAAAATAGGGGAAAATAAAGGCGGCAATTATTTTGCATTGTCTTCAATTCGTTGTAACTTTGTGGCAAAGAAATTTTCAAATCATCAATTAACTAAATAACATTATGGCATCAACACCAGATTTCAAGTATGCTCCTATGTTCCAGTTGGGCGAGGATACTACTGAATACCGCTTGCTCAGCAAGGAAGGCGTGAGCACCGGTGAGTTTGAAGGCAAGACAATCCTGAAAGTTTCGAAGGAGGCTCTGACATTGCTCGCACAGCAGGCTTTTCACGACGTAGAGTTCATGCTGCGCCGCGAACACAACCTGCAGGTTGCAAAGATTCTGTCTGACCCCGAGGCTTCGGAGAACGACAAGTACGTTGCTCTGCAGTTCCTGCGCAACGCCGAGACTGCCTGCAAGGGAATCCTGCCTTTCTGCCAGGACACCGGTACTGCCATCATCCACGGCGAGAAGGGACAGCGTGTATGGACCGACTTCGAGGACGAAGAGGCTCTGTCGCGCGGTGTTTACAACACTTTCACACAGGACAACCTGCGCTACTCGCAGAACGCTCCGCTCAATATGTACGACGAGGTGAACACACGCTGCAACCTCCCGGCACAGATTGACATCGAGGCTGTAGAGGGCGACGAGTATCGTTTTGTAATGGTGGCTAAGGGCGGTGGCTCTGCCAACAAGACATATTTCTATCCGATGACAAAGGCTACTATCCAGAACGAGGGCACATTGCTGCCTTTCCTCGTTGAGAAGATGAAGAGCCTCGGCACAGCGGCTTGCCCTCCTTACCACATCGCATTCGTTATCGGCGGCACATCGGCTGAGAAAAACCTGCTCACCGTGAAGCTCGCTTCAATCAAATACTACGCGCTCTGCCTACTACTGGCGACGAGACTGGTCGTGCTTTCCGCGACATCGACCTTGAGGAGAAACTCCTGAAGGAGGCTCACAAGATTGGTCTGGGTGCCCAGTTCGGTGGCAAGTATCTGGCTCACGACATTCGCGTAATCCGTCTGCCACGTCACGGTGCAAGCTGCCCAATCGGTATGGGCGTAAGCTGCTCAGCCGACCGCAACATCAAGGGTAAGATTACAAAGGACGGTATATTCCTTGAGGTGATGGACTCTAATCCTTCTGAGCTTATTCCTGAAGAACTTCGTCGTCCTGGCGAGGGCACTAAGGGCATCGAGATCAACCTCGACAACGGTATTGAGGCTGTTTGCGCAGAGCTCTCTAAGTATCCTGTCAGCACACGTGTAAACTTGAAGGGTACTATCATCGTGGCTCGCGACATCGCTCACGCTAAGCTCAAGGCTCGTCTGGATGCAGGCGAAGAGATGCCTGAATATTTCAAGAACCATCCTATCCTTTACGCTGGTCCGGCTAAGACTCCGGAGGGTTATCCTTGCGGTTCAATGGGTCCGACCACTGCCAACCGTATGGACCCGTACGTAGACGAGTTCCAGGATCACGGTGCATCGCTCGTGATGATTGCCAAGGGCAACCGCTCGCAGGTAGTGACCGACGCTTGCAAGAAGCACGGCGGATTCTATCTCGGCACAATCGGTGGCGTGGCTGCCGTTCTCTCTCAGAGCTCTATCAAGAGCATCGAGTGCGTAGAGTATCCCGAGCTCGGCATGGAGGCTATCTGGAAGATTACCGTTGAGGACTTCCCTGCATTCATCCTCGTTGACGATAAGGGCAACGACTTCTTCCAGCAGTTGAAGCCTTGGTGCCCTAACTGCAAGTAAGACGCCCTAACAGCAAGTAAAACCACAAAAAAACAGCATTGACTACTTTACAAAGAAGTATTCAATGCTGTTTTTTTATTGTCTTTTATTGTTTTATGTTTCCTACAACTGGAAACGATAAGCAGCGCTAAACATAAACACACGGTTCTTAACGGGCTTCAATTCGAGGAAATCCTTCTGAACATTTGTAAGTCCGATGTTGTAGCGGGCGTCAATTATCACGTTCATATACTCAAACGAGAGACCAACGGGGATAGAGAAATCTACCTTCTTGATTGTCGAGTTGAGGTCGATGTCGTGCTTCTTCGGCGTATCGGCAACAAACCCATCGTTTTCATTCTCTGTGAAGTTTGTCTCGGTATACTTCAGCTTTCCAGACATGGGGAAGCCCAACTGCACACCTGTCTTCACTGCAAATCCCGGAGCTACATAGTAGTTGAATAGCAACGGAACATTGATTACGTGCAGCTGTGTAGACAAATCGTTCAGTCCAACATATTTGTTTACATTGCCCGACTGCGTTGTCTTCTCATTGACATTGCCATATTTGCAACCTTGCTGGGCATAATGAGCACCCAACATTACCGACAGCGAACTGGTAAGCTGATAGTCGAGGTCGACACCTACAGTAAATCCCGGCTTATTGCGTGACGATCCCCACGATTCCGTAGCATTGGCGCTACCATAATAAACACCATCGCCCGAGAGATTTGCCAGACTCACTCCCACACGAGGAATGATAGAGAACTTGCCCGCAGCAGGCTGTGCCGACGCAGCAGCACAGCACAACATAACGAGAAGTGACAATACAGTTTTCTTCATACTTCTTATTTCCTTATACATTATATTATAATAAAAGGTGTTCCCCGACGTCAATGCCAAGAAACACCTTTCCTATATTTAGTATCTTATATACTTTTTAAAAAAGTCAGCACGTCTGTGACATGCTGTACTTCTGCAAGACATTAATCCTTGTTTGAGCGCTTACGTGCAAGATGGTCGAGAGTGATCTTGCGCATACGGATGCTCTTCGGAGTAACCTCAACAAGCTCGTCGCTCTTGATGTACTCAAGACACTCCTCAAGACTCATTACGACCTTAGGTATCACACGAGCCTTCTCGTCAGAACCACTGGCACGTACGTTGGTGAGCTGCTTAGCCTTGGTAACATTGATTACGAGGTCGTTGTCATGAACGTGCTCGCCTACTACCTGACCGCCGTAAACATCTTCACCCGGATCGATGAAGAACTTGCCACGATCCTGGAGCTTGTCGATAGAGTAAGCGTATGCTGTACCTGTCTCCATAGCAATCATCGAACCGTTCATACGGCGTACTATTTCGCCCTTAAACGGCTGATACTCCTTGAAGCGGTGAGCCATGATGGCCTCGCCCTGGCTTGCTGTAAGCACATTGGTACGCAGACCGATGATACCACGCGAAGGAATGTCGAACTCGATGTCAACACGCTCGCCGAGTGTCTGCATTGATGTCATCTCGCCCTTACGACGTGTCACCATATCAATCATCTTGCTTGAGAACTCCTCAGGCACATTGATTGTCAACTCCTCGATAGGCTCACACTTCTGTCCGTCAATCTCCTTGTAGATTACCTGCGGCTGACCTACCTGAAGCTCGTAGCCCTCACGACGCATTGTCTCGATGAGAACCGAGAGGTGAAGCACACCACGTCCGCTTACAATCCACTTATCGGTAGAATCCTCGAAGGGACGAACACGCAGCGCAAGGTTCTTCTCAAGCTCCTTCTGAAGGCGGTCGTTGACGTGACGTGAAGTCACAAACTTGCCCTCTTTGCCGAAGAACGGTGAGTCGTTGATAGTGAAGAGCATACTCATTGTAGGCTCATCGATGGCAATTGGAGGCAGCGGTTCGGGATTTTCGAAGTCGCAAATGGTATCGCCAATCTCGAAGTTCTCAAGACCTACGATAGCGCAGATGTCGCCAGAGTGAACCTCTTCAACCTTCTTCTGACCCATTCCCTCAAACACGTGAATCTCCTTTATCTTGGTCTTCTCCATCTTGCCGTCACGATGTGATATGGTTATGTTCATGCCCTCAGTCAGAGTACCACGATGAACACGTCCCACAGCGATACGACCGGTATAGCTTGAGTAGTCGAGCGATGTGATAAGCAACTGCGGAGTACCTTCAAGTACCTTAGGAGCCGGTATCACCTCAACAATCTTGTCGAGCAGATAGTCGATGTTGTCGGTAGGAGCATTGTAGTCCTCAGCCATCCATCCGTTCTTGGCAGAGCCATATACAACGGGGAAGTCGAGCTGATCCTCAGTAGCATTGAGCGAGAACATAAGGTCGAACACCATCTCGTACACCTCTTCAGGGCGACAGTTGGGCTTGTCAACCTTATTAACTACAACGATAGGCTTCAATCCTATCTCCAGAGCCTTCTGAAGTACAAAACGAGTCTGAGGCATTGGGCCCTCGAAAGCGTCAACAAGCAGAATACAACCGTCTGCCATGTTGAGCACACGCTCTACCTCGCCGCCAAAGTCGGAGTGTCCCGGGGTGTCTATAATATTGATTTTTGTACCTTTCCAGTTGATTGAAACGTTCTTGGAAAGGATGGTTATTCCTCGTTCACGCTCCAGGTCATTGGCATCCAACACCTGGCCACTGTTATCCTGGCCGTCGCGGAACAGTTTGCCCGCCAACATCATCTTGTCGACAAGAGTAGTCTTGCCGTGGTCAACGTGGGCAATAATAGCAATGTTTCTAATGTCTTGCATTTATATAGTACCTTAAAAAAAACTTTTTGCAAAGTTACGAAGTTTTGTTCATATATATGCAAAAAGTCCCGAAAACTTGAATCGTTTTCGGGACTTTCTGTTTGCCTTAAGCTTTCTGTGCGCGAATTACTTACGAAGACCGAGGGCCTTGATGATTGCACGGTAGCGATTGATGTCGCGGTCGTACAGATAGTTGAGCAATGCGCGGCGCTTTCCTACCAGCTGTGTCAATGAACGTGCGGTAGTATAATCTTTACGGTTCTTCTTAAGATGTTCCGTCAAATGGGAAATACGGTATGAGAACAATGCTATCTGGCTCTCAGCTGAACCAGTATCAGTGTTAGACTTTCCGTACTGTCCAAAGATCTCTTGTTTTTTTGCCTGATCTAAATACATAGAACTTTTGTAAATTTAAAATATTATTGATTTTTTGCGTAATGCGAGTGCAAAGGTACGACTTTTTATTCGTAATCAGCAAGATACGAGCATGAAACACGCTGGAATTAACTATTTTTTAGAGTATTTCGCGTAGCGGTATCATCACAAAGTCACGTTCATGCATGTGGGGATGTGGCAATGTGAGGGTCGGTGTCGAAATGTTGACATCGTCGTACATCAGCATGTCGATGTCTATCGGACGGTCGTGATATTGCCCGTCTACCGATTTCACAGTGCGACCAAGCCGTTTCTCTATGTCCTGTGTTTTCAACAGGAGTTGCTCTGGCGTAAGCGTTGTGAGCAAACGCACACACATGTTGAGAAACTTATTGGCTGATTCAAATCCCCATGGTTCGGTTTCAAGCGGCGACGACTGTCGGTCGACAGTACCTGTCTCGGCATTGAGCATGTCAATGGCACGACGCATAGTGGCATGACGGTCGCCAAGATTTGAACCGAGCGAAAGGTATACTACATGCATAGCCTATTATTAGTCGTTGAGGATAAGCAACGCGTCGCCATAGCTTCCGAACATGAATCCGTGCTTAACGGCGAGGTTGTAAGCCTCCATCACGAGGTCGTAGCCACCGAATGCGGCTGTCTCCATGAGCAGTGTAGAGTATGGATGATAGAAGTTGGATATCATCGAGTCGGCAAGTCCGAAGTCGTACGGCGGGAAGATGAACTTATTGGTCCATCCCTCATACTCCTTCAACATTCCGTCGGTGCCAACAGCAGTTTCAGTTGCCTTAACAACGCTTGTACCTACGGCGCACACATGGCGTCCTTCCTGCTTTGTCTTGTTGACGATAGCGCAAGCCTCAGCGCCGATGTGCATCTGCTCAGAGTCCATCTTGTGCTTGGTAAGGTCCTCTACCTCGATGTCGTGGAAGTTGCCCAAACCGCAGTGCAGAGTGATATACGCAAAGTTAAGACCCTTGATTTCCATACGCTTCATCAGCTCGCGCGAGAAGTGCAAGCCTGTAGCAGGAGCAGTAACGGCACCTTCGTTCTTGGCGAAGATACACTGGAAGTCGTCGAAGTCGTCCTCTGTAGCGTGATGGTTTTCGCGACGGTCGATGATATAGCGTGGCAGCGGAGCCTCGCCAAGTGCGAACAGTTCGCGCTTGAACTCGTCGTGCGGACAGTCGTAGAGGAAACGCAGCGTACGACCGCGACTTGTAGTGTTGTCGATGACCTCAGCCACCATTGTGCCCGACTCGTCGAAGAACAACTTGTTGCCAATACGTATCTTACGTGCAGGCTCTACGAGTACGTCCCACAGGCGCATCTCCTCATTAAGCTCGCGCAGCAAGAACACCTCAATCTTAGCGTCAGTCTTCTCCTTTGTGCCATAGAGGCGCGCAGGAAACACCTTAGTGTCGTTGAAGATGAATGTATCGTGCTCGTCGAAGTAGTCGAGAACGTTGCGGAAGTCGAGGTATTCGCCCTCAATGGGCTTGCCGTCGGCATCCTTCTTATACATGTCAATAGTTTGAGATTTCTTGTGCAGAACCATCAGACGGCACTCGTCGCGGCGTGTGATACGGAATGTCTCCTTCTCGCCCTTGTCGTTCTCAAACTCACGGTACAAGCTGTGAGGATAGAGTGCAATCTGGTCCTCGGGTAATTTGAATTTAAACTGTGATAACTTCATAGTCCGTTTTTATTTATTCATCTTCTGTTGTTTCTATTGTCTGATTGGCGAGCCACTCCTCAAACTGTGTCAGTTCGAGACAGTCCTCTACGCGATACTCGCCCGAACGTGTGCGGCACAACTCGGTAAGATAAGCTCCCGAATCGAGAGCACGACCAATATCGCGTGCCAAAGCACGTATATATGTACCCTTGCCGCATGCTACGCGTATCGACATCTGCATGCGTTCGGGGTCGAACGAGGTCAGCTCTATATCGTCAATGCGTATCTTCTTGGGCTGCAGTTCCACGTCCTTACCCTTACGGCGCAAGTCGTAGGCACGCTGTCCGCTCACCTTGCATGCGCTGAACGTAGGCGGAACCTGCTCGATGTCGCCCTTAAAGCGCTCAAGCACCTGCTCGATACGCTCGCGTGTGATGCCGTCGGTGGGGTAAGTCTCGTTGACAGGATGCTCCATGTCGTAGCTGGGCGTGGTGGCACCAAGCTGCAATGTGGCTGTATATTCCTTACCATGCTGCTGAAACTCCTCGATGCGTTTTGTGAACTTGCCCGTACAGAGCACAAGCACACCCGTAGCGAGAGGGTCGAGCGTTCCGGCATGACCCACCTTCAATTTCTTCACTCCAAGACGCATACACAGACGCTTGCGCACAAAGGCAAGAGCGCTGAAGCTCGTCATGTCAAGGGGTTTGTTGATGGCGATGACTTCGCCTTTGGTGAAATTCATTCCCTGTATGTTGTCTATTAATTTATAAGCAGTCTGTCTATTTATAAGAGCGAGCATACGATTGTCACGGCTCCTGCAATGGCGCAGTAGATACCGAAGTATATTAGTTTGCCCTTCTTAACGATGTTTATCATCCACTTGCATGCCAGACAGCCGCTCACGAAGGCTGCAACAAATCCTACCACGAGTGGCAGAACGCTGATGTCGCCGAAAGCCTCTTCGCCTTTGGCTGCCTTAAGTACGTCGAGCAGAGCCTCACCGAGTATGGGAGGTATCACCATGAGGAACGAGAACTGTGCCAGCTTCTCCTTCTTGTTGCCCAACAGAAGTCCTGTGGCGATGGTAGAACCTGAGCGCGACAATCCGGGCAATACGGCGCAAGCCTGTGCCAATCCGATGATGAAGGCGTCCTTGAGTGAAATATGCTCGCGCTGACGCGGTTTGGCATAATAAGAGAATGTGAGCAGCAGGGCTGTCAGCAACAGGCAGCAGCCCACAATGAGCAGTCCCGAACCGAAAATCTCCTCTACCTGGTCCTTAAAGAACACTCCGACGATGCCTATAGGTATCATCGACACCACGATGTTGAGGAAATACTTGGTCTCGTCGTTCATCTTAAACTTGAAGAGTCCTTTCAATATCCAGTCAATCTCCTTCCACAGTACCACGAAAGTACTCATCACTGTAGCAACGTGCACCAATACGGTGAATGCCAGATTCTCCTCGCCATCAATGCCAAAGAGGTATGAACCGATGGCAAGATGGCCGCTGCTACTTACTGGCAAATATTCAGTAAGGCCCTGAACAATGCCCAGGACCAATGCTTGTAACCAATCCACTTTATTTCGTTTTAATGTTAAGTGTTAAATGTTTTAGTTTTTCGGCTTTCTGATTATTGCATACACAATTGATATGAAGCCGATGAAGCAAACCACTGGAGCCACCTTGATGCGGCGCACGCTGAAGATGTCAGCATCAAACACCGACTCGTCGCTGCCACCACCACTCATGAGGATGAAACCAAGAATTACAATCACCATTCCCACTGCTATGAGAATGAAATTGATCTTGTCGAAAGCATAATTTCTCTTGTCCACTTTTCTTTTATTTGAATGTTAAATGTTAACTGTTGAATGTTAGATGTCAAATGCAAAATGTCAAGCGTCGAGCTATCGTCAGTACTCAAAAATGAGCAACGACCTGTCAATTTAACACTTAATATTTATAATTCAACATTAAATCTTATATAGGTCTCCCGCCTTCATCTTCAGGAATTTGTTGACCGAAATGGTCGAACATAGAGCCGTGATGAATAGTCCGAAGAACACCACAGTACCGGCTGTTATCGCCAATACCTGCCATGTCAGCACCTCAAGGATGTCAGGCTCATACATATATAATACGTATATGGCTCCGCCGAGAGCTATGCAGGCAATGATGGCAGCAAGCAATCCCAAGAGCATATAACGGCGCACGAACGGTGCACGTATGAATCCCCACGATGCACCCACGAGCTTCATCGTATGTATAGAGAAGCGACGGGCGTATACACTAAGGCGTATGGTGTTGTTGATGAGCGAGAACGACACGATGGTGAGCAACAACGCTATCGTAAGCAACACAATACTTATCTTAGCGATGTTGGCGTTGACGCTGTCAATCAAGTCTTTTTGATATTTCACCTCGCTCACCTTTGGATAGGCTTTAAGCTCGCGCGAGATAAACTGGAGCGAGTCGGTATTGGCATAGTCAGCATTGAGCGTAATCTCTACCGACGAAAGAAACGGGTTAGTGTCGGCAAACTCACGTGGGTCGGCGCCGAGCGTCTTGATGCCCTCGCGCAGTGCCTGCTCTTTGCTGATATAGTCGAGTCGGCAGATGTAAGGGCGCTGCTTCAGCTTGGCACAGAACTGTCGGGCCTCACCCGACGTCATATCGTCCTGAAGCATCAATGTCACCACAATATTCTGTTTTACGTATGTCGAGAGGTTGCGCGCTGTAAGCACAGAGAACACAACCAAGCCCAACAATATAAGCACCATAGCCGTGCTAATGCACAGCGTTACCGCCTGCAATCCATGACGACTGCCGGTCTTTTTCCTTCTTTTTGCCATTTTCTAAAGGGTATATTATACCAAATTTCTTGCAAAATAACAAAAAAAAAATCGGAACAGCGAGCAATTAACCACAATTAACACGCTGTTACGGATATGATTGTATTGCTGTTTTGATTTCAAAATAGAAACAGTATCTTTGTATCATCATAAAAAGATACTGGCACCCCATAAAATCTACATTAATACAGACAACGATGTCAACAATTCTCTATCCTTCGCCCATTGTAGGCCCTATACACAGCCGCCGACTGGGAATATCGCTCGGAGTGAACGTCAATCCGAGCGACGGAAAAATATGTACGTTCGACTGTATATACTGCGAAGTGGGCTATAATCGCAACCGGCATACCACATCGCCACGCCCTACACGCCAGCACATAGCGGTAACGCTTGAAGAGAAGCTGAAAGAAATGAAGGATAACGGCTCGGCGCTCGACGTCATCACGTTCTCGGGCAATGGCGAACCGACGGGCCATCCCGACTTCCTGGGCATCATCGAGGACACCATACGGCTGCGCAATGAGTTCTATCCCAACGCCAAAGTTTCGGTGCTGACCAACTCTACGCTTGCCATTCGCCCCGATGTACACCGCGCATTGATGCTCGTCGACAACAACATAATGAAGCTCGACACTGTAGACCCTATATATATAAATAATGTAGACCGCCCCGTTTCACCTGCCTACGACGTGGAGCAAATAATCAAAGAGATGCAGTCGTTCAATGGTCACGTCATCATACAGACCATTTTTATGAACGGAACCGACGACCTGGGGCGCGATGTTTCGAACACCAGCGACCGATTCGTTGAGCCGTGGCTCGCAACCGTGCGACAAATACGCCCATCGGAGGTGATGATATACACCATCGACCGCGAAACTCCATGCCCAACGCTGCGCAAGGCTACGCACGACGAACTCAATACCATCCGCGACCGTGTAGCAGTCGAAGGCTTCAATTGCATAGCTGCATACTAAATTTCACCCTTGCCTCTGCCATTGGCATCAGAACGGATAGCCAATGGCGAAATGCAGGCTCTGCGAATCCTTAAAACTATTCATATTGTAGAATCCGCTCTTGTATGGCACATGTATGCCAATACCCCAGTCGAGACGCAGCACAAAGAACTCCAAGTCGTAGCGAATGCCTGCACCCGTGCCTAAAGCCATGTCCTTTAGCAGATTTTTCATTTGCAGTTTCGACCCGGCACGATAGCCGTCGTCGCGCATTGCCCATACGTTGCCGGCATCAATGAACAGCGCTCCATACAGATTGCCGAACAGACGCGGACGATACTCCACATTGGCCTGAAACTTTATGTCGCCCGTCTGGTCCATATACGAGAGTCGCGACTGATTGGTGTAATAGCGGCCCGGACCGATGCTGCGCACGTTGAAGGCACGTATGCTGTTGGCACCGCCCACATAGAACTGCTCACTGTATGGAGCTGCACTGGCATTGCCGTACGACCATATCACGCCGGCATTGACATGGCCCACCAGTTGGCTGTGGTCAGACACCTGCCACGTCTTGCGATAGTCGGTCTCTATCTTCAAGAACTGAGCGTATGGGTTCTTGAACATCGTCTTACCCTTTTCATTCCACTTCTCTCCGCACGCCAGATAGCCAAGCGACAACAGATTGGAAGCCTCGCTCACCGACACCTGCCAATATATAGGGTTGCGGAAGGTAGAGCGCGACTGATAAGTGAACGTATAGCGCATCTTAGGCACAAACTGGTCGGCCATTGATATTAGCAGATACGGACTTTGACTTACTATCTCCTTGAAAGCCTCGGTCTGCTTCTGCATGTATTCGTATTGCAGTATGAGGGGCGAGAACTGATGCACCCTATTGGGCGCGGGCTGGATGGTATATGTCAATTCGCCCGACACGATGTGACGCTTGAAGTAGCCCGAACGGTTGAGCACGTCGCTCGAAGCCTTGATAAGCGTGTTCGATACTGTGTTGTTGGGCTTCACCTTTTGTCCGCTCAGCCAGCGTTTGGCACGCACACGCTCCATCAAACGGTCTACGAACATCAGTCGTGGCATCTCAAGCGACACGTCGGCACCATACTCATACGAGTTGAACTTGGAACTTGTACCGTCGGCACGGTGTCCTGTCTGCCACTCGTACGAGCCTTTCAGATTGATCGACAATTTCTCGCCGCCACGGAAGGCGTTGCGTCTGACTACACCCATAACCAATCCCGGACCCACACGACCCGTAGTCTTGCCTACTACATTTGCCTCGATAGAAAAGTCATACGGCTTGTCGAATACGCAGTTGAGCGTAAGGTCGAGCGTGTCGCAGGTTGCAGAGGTGTCGCGCGGAGCAAATCCAAGGTCTACACGCGAGAAGAGTCCCTTTGAGGTGAGTGTATTGATTGACTGCTGATAGGTGTTATAGCTATAGAGTTTGCCAGGACGCATCTTCAGGTCGCGCGCTATCACGCCAGCACGGATAGGCGTGCGCTTGCCCGTATATACTATTGTATAGTCACGGCGCGTCACAGTATCAGTGAGTTGCTGCATAGCATTGCGTCGCATCTCAAGATTGATATGCCCGATATACCACTTCTTGCCTATCTGCGAGGGCAGACTGTCGGCATACTGCAACTTCACCTGCGCCTTATTCACAGCAGCAAGGGTGTCAGCCAGATATGTGGCATAGCCCGGCTGATAGTAGAAGTAGCCGTTGTTGCGCAACAGTGTCGACACACGTGTACGCTCGGCTTCGAGCGTCGACACATCGAACGGGTCGCCCTTGTGCACCAACGATTCTGTCGACATCGAATCGATGAGCTGCTGAGCCTCAACGGGGAAGTTCTCGTATGTAAGGGTGTCTATGGTGGTCAGGTCGCCAAAATTGACCGTATAGCCAATCTTAGCCTTCTTAGGGTTTGAATTTGTTAGAATGTCGTAATTGACATACGATCCGAAATAGCCACGTGCACGCAGCAGTTCGCGTGCCACCTGCGAGCGCAGACGCGGATTTACGTTGCTCATGAGCACCGGTGCCTTACCGAATGTCTTGCGCACCCATTTGCCCAATCCCTCGTCGCTATTGTGAAAGGCATTGTATATCCACAAGCGGTAAGGGAATGGCGAGCGATAATACGAACTGCCGAGTATAGCTCCGTTGGGTTCGGTGGCAAGAGCCGCCTCCACCTCTTCCTGAGTGGTGGTGAGATGGTCGCTGGCCTTGTAATTCTCATATTTTATTTTGCGCTGTCCGGTGTACAGCTGGTCGCCGTCGGGCACACTCGCCGTCTCCGAGCACGAAGCGAGGAGCACTATGCCGAGCACACCCATCACGCCCTTCCACAGGCGTGAGAGTGTCAGTATGCTGTTATTTCTATTTGCATTCATATCTATATAAACGGCTTTTATGTTTATTTCTTCTGTCTTGTAGTATCGTTAAGCAGTTCCGGCTCGTCTGCCTGTTTCGGCTTTCTGAAACGGAATATCTCCTTCAGGCTGTCCATCTTCTTGCGCCATAGGAAACCACCTCCAAACTGCTCCACATAGCCTTCGAGCCAGTCGTACGAGTCGCGGTCGTAGAACAGCTTCAAGTACTTGTTGGAGTTGGGCGACAGACGATACTCAAACGTAACGTTGTCGAAGAACGTATCGTTCTGATTCTCTATCTCTGCACCGCTCGACACCTTTCCACCGATGACGATGCGCAGACGATTGTTCCAGAATCGCTTTGAGAACTTGAACGAATAGTCGGTATGTACCTGTCCCGAACCCAGCGTGGTGTTGTCCATACCGAACGATAGATCGAGCGTACGCAGGGCGTTGCCGCTGATGGCATTGATCTGCGAATTGAGGAATGCACTCAACGCATTGTTCATCGAGAACGAGTTGGTGTTGCCGTCGGCGAGATACATTCCTGTTGTAAGCATCGTCACAGCCAGTTTGCCACGATTCTCTACCGACTGCGTCATCAGCTCGTTGTGCATCTGCTGGTCGTCAGGAGCATCGATGGTAAACTGCAGTCCCATGTCCTTCAACGTCTTGGTTATCACGACGCCACACTCGAATGTCACGCTACGACTGGCTCCGCCGTCGTCAGTCACTGTAGTCTTGTTCTCTTCGGTAGCAGTGATGTTGAGTCGCGGATTCATCGGGTCGCCCGAGAATTCGGCATAGCTGCCATCCTTGATGATAAATGTCTTGAGCGGAATTACGGGCAACGAATATTTCATCTCGCCCGAACCTATAGTATAGCGTCCGTACAGACTCAGTCCGTCGCTGGCAGTATATTGCATACGCAGGTCGCCTCCACCAATGAGGTCAACATAGTTGGAGTGGTCGGCATTGAGCGCGCACAACACATGCGAACCGTCATCGATATTGACCGTGAGGTCCATGTTGAGTCCGTTGATTGGCGGACGTGTCACGGTCACGGCATTGGGGTCGCGGAAGTTGACAAACTTAACGAGTCCGTCGAGCTGATTGTCAGTGCTGAGAGGTGAGTCGCGCAATACGTATGTAACGTCGCTCGAACCCAATACGTCGAGTCGACCACGCACACGCAGCGCGTCGAGCGGTCCTTCAGCCAGTCCGAGGAAATTGACCCAAGCCTTTCCGTAAGCCTCCGAGCGTGCTGTCTCCTTCGAGTCGATAAGCAGATAGTTGTCGGCACGCATCCGTACACTGAGTGACATGTTTGACACGTCGGCAAAGTCGACATATCCTCGCAACGTGAGCGGATTGCCGTTGCGTGCAAAGAGCTGGAAGTTCTCGAGCGAGAGTCGGCTGTCGGTGACGGTGATCGGGTCGTCGCACATACGCATCTCGATGCCATACGGTTCGCTTGCCACATAGGCTGAGTCAAAATAAACCTCGCCGTTGACGTCAGGACGACTGAGCGAGCCGTGCACTTTCACCTCACCCTGGGCATAACCCTTGAATCCTATGATGCGGTCGGGGACGAATCCGTTGAGCAGAAGCAGCGGTGTGCGCGACATGTTGAGGTCGGCATCGAGCGTGCCTTCGCCATCGGTGTCGTACGAACCGGTGAGTGTGCACACCTCGTAGCCGTCCATCGAGAGCGTTCCGTCTACATAATGCTCGCGCATATTGTCCTTCGGCATATACACAAACTCGCTCGACAGATTGCCTATCGGGCAACCCTCATAAGTCATTTTGTCCACACTCACCGACGACGATACCGACATATCGCCCTCTTGTTGCGATATGTAGTGGAAGTCGCCATTGAGAATGCCCGATATATTAGGTGCATAAGGCACTACGGCGAGCACCTTCTGCAGGTCGAAACGTGTCAGTCCGATGGTCACATCCTGCAATGCTTCGGTGCTGTCGTTGGTATATACGCGCACAGCCATGCCGTCGTCGGCACGCAAAGCCATGTCGGCAGAGAGGCGCATATCGTTGGCAAAGAACACATAGTTGTTCTTGTTAACCTTGAATTCCTTATATCCTAACACGGGGTCGATGCCGCCCAACGACACACGCACACCGCCCTGTTCCATCTGTGCACGCAGTCCGAGCGCTATGCCGAGACGTTCGCGGGCATCGTATATGCGTGTGCCCAAATACATCGACTGCTCGTAGAAGGCACCACGGAAACGGGCGTCAAACACAAACTGCTTGTTGGAGCGGTTGTTGCGCACCTGCCCCTCAAAGTCGGTCTTTATCGAATCCGACTTGAACGCCAGGCGTATGGTGTCCAACTGCACACCAGCTGCCACGAGCGAGTCGAGGCGCAGCTTGCCGTTGATACCTGCCGCCGGCGATGCCGACATATCTATATATGCGTTATGGAAATCGTAGCCGAAACGGCGTAATGTTCGGGCGAAGATATTTTCGCGTCCGGCATCGAAGTACAGTGCCACGTCTGGCAGACGCTCACGCAAGCGCATCTGGTCGATATATCTCTCCTTCGATTGTCGCATAGCCTCCTCGTTGACATTCTCCAGCCGCTTCATAATGTGCTCTATCGTACCGCTGCCATCCAGGCGCAACCTAAAGTCGCCACTGGTTACGGCGGCGTGAGTAGAGTCGCGGCGTGTGAATATGTCGAGCGCAATTCGCTCAGGGCGATACGTACGCAAACTGTCACGCACAATGATGTTGCCAATTACTCCACGTGCGGTGTGATTAATCTTGAAGTCGCTCGCCAGGTCGACATCGGCACGCAGCGAAGCTGTCAGCGGACGCTTGCTGACACCCATACGCATAAAGTCGGCATTGATGAGGTCGCACGCCAATTGTGCGTCCATACGTTTGCCGTTCATCAGGGCATTGAGGTTGATAGTGCCCTGAAGCAATGGCGTATGACTGTCGAGCAGCGCATGCCCCACCCCATTGTGTACATTGGCAGTGAGCTTCATGTTCGACATGTCGTAGCCGGCATATCTGAACTCGGCAATACTGCCCTCTGCATCGAGCTGTGTACGTGGCGACAGCATGTCGGTGCCCACTCCGTGCGCCTTCAGACTGCCAGTGAACGGTCCTGCCGCCAGTCCGGGCACAAAGTGCGACAGATGCAGACTCTCTGCCGACAACGTTGCGTTGTAAGCCATGCGACGCGTGTCGACCGAAGCCTTGCCGCCCACATGTCCGCCACCCTCAGTCACGTTGAAGTCGGCAGCATAGCGTGGTCCGTCGACATGCACATTGGCTTTAAGCCCAATGCCGTATGGTATGTTGAACGAGCTTGCCATCGAGCGTGGCAGCATCGCTTTGACAAAGTCGAGATTATATGTACGTCCCTCTGCCTTGATGTCGGCACGCAGACGGTCGGTATCCGTGAGATTCTGCGCCTTGCCCTTAGCCTTTAAGGCGAAAGCCGTAGGATAGGTCACCGACAGCTCATTGATGCTGAGCCGACGCATGTTGCCGTTGATGTCGGCATTGAGTGTGATGGGCGTGGCAGGCATGCGGCGCAACATCTCCTTGGGCAGGAATCCAAGCAGTGGCACGAAATCGGTCTTGACGACATAGCCCTTAATGTTGACGTCCATAACGCCGGGATTGCTTTCGGCAAATGTCGAAAGGTCCATCTTCACCTTTGCTGTAAGCATCGACTTAGGTGTGCGCAGTCGCATATCAGGCAACCACACATGGGTAGAATCCAGCAAAAGGTAGGTTGAAAACTCATTGACTTGCAGTCCGCTCTTCTCCTTCAGCGCACACTCCTTCAGCCTCAGCCTTACGCCGTCATCGCTATATTGCAGCGAGTCGACGTGTATGCCAATGGCGGAGAGTGCTATATGGTTATAGTCGAACCCTGGCTGAGCCAAGGTGTAGCGCATGTCGTAATTGAGCGAACCCTCACGCCAGTCGAGCGAACCCACACTATACGTTCCCTTAAACAGGTCGAAACTGCCATTGCGTGCCTCCAGTCGGCCAATTCCTGTCGCAATGCGCAGCGAGTCGCCAGGCATGTGCACCGTAGCTTTGGTGTCGGCTATGTCAAAACGGTCGAGCGTGATGTTCCAGTGCGACGGTGTGCTGGTAGTATCTTCGGGCACAGTATCGCTCAGTGCTACATCCAGACGTGCTCCCTTCAGCGCTGCACGGTCGATATGCACAGTCTCGTCATTAAGATTGATGCTACGACTGCGCAGCGAGAGCTGTCCGATGCGTCCTTTGACACGTGCCGCAGGTACGAAGTGGGCTGTATTGAGTTTGGTGTCCGCCAATTCGAGGCGGTCGACCACCACATTGCCATTAAACAACGGTCGCAGACGCACACTCACAGTAAGCTGGCGGGCGTCGGCTATAGTGTCAGTTTTGTGGCGTAATGAGTCGTTGGGCTGTGTTGCCAGAAAACCGTCGACTGTCAGGTCTAACGGAAAGCGCAGGCGCACATGGTCGACACGTACTGTCATACCTGTCGACTCTGAGGCATATGAAGCCACTTGCTTTACTGCCCAGTTTTGCACTGGCGGCACATAAAGCAGCACAGCCAATAGAACTAAAATGACAATGGGCGTGGCAACAACTGCAGCCACGGCAATAAGCGATTTCTTTACAACTGGCTTCATATTTTGCTTTTTTATTAGTTTTATTTAGTTTTGAGCGAACCTCTACTCCGCATTGGCGCTGAGGTCGTGCCACAGGCGGTCATTAGGCACATCGGCGTAAGCCACGATGGTCTCCTTCGACACGGGATGCACAAACTCTACACGGCGCGACAGCAATGATATGCTGCCGTCGGGATTGCTGCGCGGTGCACCATACTTCAGGTCGCCCTTGATGGGGCATCCCATGTGTGCCAACTGGCAGCGTATCTGATGGTGGCGGCCTGTGAGCAGCATCACCTCTATGAGCATATAGTTGTCGGCCACGGCGCGCACCTTGTATTTCAGCACAGCCTTCTTGGCTCCAGGCACTTCGCGTTCATGTGCGTAGCTCTTGTTCTGGCGTTCGTTGCGAGTGAGCCAGTCGGTCAGCGTACCTTCCATAGCTATGTCGCGACGCTTCACTACTGCCCAATAGGTCTTGTGTACGTCGCCCGTGCGGAACATATCGTTGAGTCGCGAGAGCGCCTTCGATGTCTTGGCAAACACCACGAGTCCGCTTACTGGGCGGTCGAGTCGGTGCACCACACCGAGGAACACGTTGCCCGGCTTGTTGTATTTCTCCTTGATATACTCCTTCACTGTATCGGACAGAGGCTTGTCGCCGGTCTTGTCGCCCTGCACAATCTCGCCGCTGCACTTGTCGACTATTATAATGTGATTGTCTTCGTAGACTACCTTCATAAGCTGGTATATGAATTAAAATAGGAGGATACGGTTACCGCCATACCCTCCTACCATATTATTAATGTATAATCAGTCTGATTACATATTCATGCCACCATCGATCTGGATGACCTGACCGCTGACATAAGAAGACATGTCAGAAGCGAGGAACAGACATACATTGGCGATGTCCTCGGTCTGACCGCCACGACGAAGAGGAATCTTCTTCATCCAGTCCTTGCGAATCTCCTCAGGCAGCTGTGCAGTCATAGCAGTCTCGATGAAACCAGGAGCTACAGCGTTGGCACGTACACCCTTCGGTCCCAACTCCTGAGCGATTGACTTGGCGAGGGCAATCATACCAGCCTTAGAGGCAGCATAGTTGCACTGTCCGGCGTTGCCGTGAACACCAACTACCGAAGCCATGTTGATGATAGAGCCACTGCGCTGACGCAGCATGATTGGCGAGCAAGCGTGGATGAAGTTGAAAGCCGACTTAAGGTTGACGTTCAATACAGCGTCCCACTGAGCCTCAGTCATACGCAGCATGAGTCCGTCCTTGGTGATACCGGCGTTGTTAACGAGAATGTCGATCGAACCGAAGTCAGCGTGAATCTGCTTAACAGTCTTCTCAGTCTCCTCAAAGTCAGCGGCGTTGCCAGCATAAGCGCGGCATGTAACGCCCAGAGCTTCAATCTCCTTGCGTGTAGCCTCAAGACCTGCGGCCATTTCGTCGTTAAGAACGAGGTCGGTGAATGCGATGTTTGCGCCTTCAGAGGCGAATTTCATAGCGACAGCCTTTCCGATGCCGCGGGCTGCTCCAGTGACGAGGGCAGTCTTACCTGTAAGTAATCCCATTTCGTTAATTAATTAATTGTTATTTAGTAATTATTGTTTCGTATATATATATCTTCACTATACATTATTAATACGCTTGCCCAGTGCGCCATACACCACCTTGGCTACAAGCGGCTTGCTGGTCTCTTCAGTCATGCCGTGTCCAAGACGACCGTAGATGAATGGCACCTCAAGTCCCTTTATACAATAATGTGTGATGTCTGCCACAAGGTCAACGTCTTCGATGTCAAACTCACCGTCGGCCTTGCCGTCGGCATATACCTTGCGAAAGAGCTCAATCTCGTCCTCATCAAACTTCTTGCGCACCTTCTCCACCATCCAGATGTTGCGGAAAAATTCTGCACGCAGGTTGCCGTTGCGCACCACTGTCTCCCTAATCATGCTCAGATGTGTGTATATCAGCTCTATAATCTTGTCCTGTGGCCGCATCTTCATGCCTGCCACCTCGTCGAGCTTGTCCGACAGGCGCTCCAATTCCGACTCTATCACAGCCGAATACACGTCTTCCTTGCGGTTAAAGTAGGTGTATAGCGTACGGCGACCCTTGCCCGATGCCACAGCAATGTCGTTCATTGTAGTGTTGGCAATGCCGTTCTTGGCAAACAGCTGGCGTGCCACATCAACGAGTTTTTGGCGAGTCTTGGATATTGACATAACGATTATTTACTTTTCTATTATTTTGCACATCAATTTATGTATGTGCAAAATTACAGCAATAATTCGATACAAGCAAATAAAACACCTGCATTTTGTCTTTTGTTAACAGAGAAAATTCCAAAACACAAAGGAAAAACAGAGCAAATAAATGGAAAAATAAAAGAATACGTATTGAATAATGATTTATTTTGTAAGGCTAAGTAATACTCCAATGCTACGATATTTATCTTAATAGTATATTATGAATAAGAGGGTATGACATTCCTGCCCTACCCTCTTACAAACATATAAATAAGATGAATATATAATATCACTCGTAATATCTGAATAAGCTTGCTTTTTTACAGTTACTACTCTACATTCAAGACAATTCTTCCCTTTATCTCATCGCCTTTCTTCAAAGGTTTGCGATACTTGCCATAATAGCCACCTAAAAACATCTCATCGCCAGGCGAAACAAAATCGGCTACAAGAAACTGTATCTTATTGCCATTCTTCCATGAACGCCAATGCTGGTCGCCATTTGATATCACTTGAATTTTATGCTGGGCATTGTCATTCAAGCCTGCACGCCATATATTCCTTTTGGTTGAACGGAAATCGTTACTGCCTAACTGGTTGGCATCATGACTCCACGCCCATGTGGGCTGTTGACGTGGGTTTACTGTTGACGGAACGTCTGTATAGAATAGCTTTGCAACACCCGATGTTCTTCCTATATGGTTATCAGGATAAACGCTCCATCTTCCCTTATGATGCCAGAATGCCTGGTCGAATCTCATTGGTGCATCAAACACCATACCCCATTGGCGTGGGTTTACATTCTCCAAGGCATTGAAGCGATAGTCGACAGACAATTTTCCGTTCGAATTGACAGTTAGTGTATATGCACCTTCAAACTCCTTGTATTTGCCCTCTACGCAGACAACGACATTCATTCCGTCACGGTGGGCTTCTGTCTTTGTTACAGTCCAGTTACTACACAAGTCGTTAAAAACTGGAGTATTAGCATTATGGTTGGGATAGCAGCCTCCACCCGTTAGCGGAAGAGCCATCAGATAAGGACCACCAGTCAACTGCTCATGTCCCTCTTTTTTCATCGAGAGGATTTGTCCGGTTGTTCTGCTTATCTCACACACAAACTTCTTGCCCGTGATGACATAACGATCTTTGGCGGTCTTAAGTTTGGTTGGCACATCTATCAAGACCATCTGATTGTCCTGATTCTGGCTTCCTACAGGTATCAAGTATTCGTCTGCCACAAAGCCACGTGGGTCGATAAACGACAGGTACAGATTATTGGCTTTGTCGGGCTGAGAGACAGATATTGAAACCTCGCCCTGTCTTGATGGTGGTATCGAAGCTGTCACATAGCCTTGCTCATCGCCATACTTGTAAGCAATCTTCAGATTGTCCATATTCAAGAAGGTGTATCTATTGGCTATCTTGACGGTCAGTTTATGCGACGGACTAATCTGATCGGTCAGAACTCTAATAGGACTATATATTTTCTTCATATCCCAATATTCTGGCTTCGGACGTCTCCATCCGTCGATAGGGCCCCATGGTCCGTAACCTACAGCATTGCCGTCAGGCATCTGGAATATATCGTCGATACCCGACCATATAGATCCGCCCAACACACCCTTTGTCTTATACATATTCTCCCATGTAGGTTCCAACGCCAATGCCCAGTCGCTTCGTATTCCGGGGTCGGTAACCAGTTCGCTACGGTTGTAGACATTGAGGTGGCAATACTCTCCATAAACCATAGGGCGCTGGCTCTTGGCTGCTACCTTATAGCCGTCGGGGCCAGGATAGTGGATGTTGGCTATCGGAGCAGTGCTACCTTGGTTGTTGAAGCCGCCGTATGCCTGGTCGTGGAATGTATGTGGACGTGTGGTGTCGGCCTTATTAACATATTCCTGCACCTGAGCAAACTCTTTGTTCCAATATGACTCATTAGCCATCGACCAGAAGATCACCGAGGGATGATTGCGATTGAAATGGATATTTTCTATATTGGCCTGCAACACATATTCATAATACTTCTTGTCTTGATAGTTCAGCGTCTGCCAGTTTTCATTGGCATGGTGTCCTACCCAGCATATTGGCGCCTCCACCTCGACAAACATACCCATCTCGTCGCATATATCGAGCAGTTCTTCACATGGCGAATAATGCGATGTGCGGATGAAGTTGCAGTTGGCAGCACGATACAGCTCCACATCACGGCGTTCCAGTTCCGGAGTCATTACACGTCCCGTCAATGGGTGCATCTCATGTCGGCACACACCGCGCAGTTTGACAGGCACACCATTGACAAGCATTTCATTGCCTCTGATTTCTATCTCGCGGAAACCGAAGCGCTTTTCGATAGTTTCTACAACATCGCTGCCATTGTAAAGTGCCAAATGCAGTTTGTACAGCTTCGGACTCTCATTGTTCCAAAGCATTGGAGCTATCACTGAGTCCGACAACACACCTTTCCATGTCTCGCCAGCAACCAGACGTGGCAGATTTACCACAGCCACATTAGGCAGATCATCGACAGACATACGTAGGGTCAATTTGTCTTGCGTCTGGCCAGTGGCATTAGTAATGGCAGTCTGTATATTGAGGATAGCATTCTTGTAGTTATTGTCCAAGTCGGTGACAATTCTCATATCAGACACATATGTCTTGGGCACAGCAAACAGAGTAACCTTGCGTGTGATGCCTCCCAACTGATGGGCAGCATATTGTGTCAGACTACCCAACATGTCAGCCAGCGACTCACTTCTTACGGCAAGAGCCAGTTCGTTGTTGCCAGCCTTGAGATGACTGGTAATATCAATTTCGTAAGGTGTCATGCCTCCCATATGATAGCCTACTTCTACACCATTCAGATATACATGATACTCGCTATGCACACCATCAAAACGTAGTCGTATCTGACTATTTTGCCAGTCGTTGGGTATTGCGAAAGTCTTGCGATATCCAGCAAAAGCCATTGAGTCGACTTTATATCCCTGCATAGCCCATTCGCCAGGCACAACAATCGATTTCCACTGGTCAGACAGTGGTAGTTTGTAAAACTCCTTGCCAGGCTTAGGATTGAACATCCAGTCACCGTTGAGCGAGAGTGTAGGTTGATAGCTACCCATCACACTCTTGGGCAGAGGTGCATATACTGGAGTAACCTTTTCTACGTCTACATTTGTGTCTACATTATATGTCTGCACATTGACCAAGGCATGCTTTTCTTCGCCCTCGAATGGCACTGGAGCTTTCGGATTTGAAGAATAAAGGTTCAGCTCTGACACTATTGCATTAGCTCCTTTACCTGAATTCTCAAACACCAATACCAGTTGGCTATAGGCATAAGCCTTACGCGGAAGGTCTATCATATAGCGTTGCTCTTTGCCTGCTTGCAATGTGATAGGGGCCTGTATCTCATTACCATCTACTACAATATGCTGCAGACGCTCATGGTCGGCAAGATATACCACCTCCAACTTATAGTCGGCATGTATGTCCATTTTATTGAAAGCATAGATAACCTTGTTGCCATAATTGCATGTGACAGCCTCTTTACTTCCTTTTATGCCATCGGGCATAGTATAATTATCACCACTTACCAAGAAGGGCTGTGCGCCAGGAACTCCACAATCATTGGTAGCTACTCGCGTCATCTTCTTGTTTTGTGCCATGCCGGGGGAGCTTATAAAAATAAGCATCCCCAGCAAGACAACTTTAAGGACTTGTTGAGTTAGAAATTTCATATTTTTAGTTATTTTATTCTCATTTCTATTACACCATAACAAGGCAGTGCCTCAATGACCTTACAATAATTACCCCAGGCTATTTCAGGATAGTCCCATCGATTGTTGATATAGATTACCAACTGTTCATCGGGCATTTTATTCATTCTGCATGCCAGCTTAGCATCGGTAGAGACAACAGACAACTGATGGCGGGCATCGGTAGATACAGTATAATAGTATATGTTCTCCTTCATACCCTTAGCCTTCTGTGTGAGCGGACGGTTGCAATTGGCACCGCGATCTGCCCAATAATAATAATTGTGCGTATCGTCTTGCCACTCCTGTACCGGGCGTTCGCCATAACCAACCTGACGCGACTGGTATAAAGAGCAATCTCCCTTATTGCCAGCAAATGCAGAATCGGGATAGCAGTCCCAATAGCCATCACGTTGCCACGACAAGTGTTTGACATCCTCTGAAAGGTAGAACTTAAGTCCGGTCTCGCGAAGATATCCGTTGGGCAATCCGTCTACAGCGTAGGATATAGTCATCTTGCCGCTTGGAGTGATAAGCATCTGATATTGACACTTTACGCCCTTTGCGTGTCCTTTCACGTCTACACTTACATTGCCGCCCGACAGCTTGTTGCATACCATCGACTCGAGCGTCCAGTCACTATCCTTAGTACTATAATAGTTGGCTATCTTGCGTACCTCGGCACCACTCAGATGGTTCAGATTGACATACATATTCATGAACGGTCCTTTGTCGATGACAACCTCATTGCCTGCCTTTACGTTGCACACTAAACCCGTCTTACGGTCGAAAGGAACAGTAAAACCATCGCCACTGATAATCAGACGGTCTGATGTCTCTTCTATCTTCAAGGCTGTGCCATGTCCCAACTCGGGATAGTCAATCACTTCATGTCCAATCACCTTGTCATATCGGTCTATGAGTTGTCCTTTCGCATCAACGAAATCTATCACCAAATGATTACCATCCTGCCAGTCGTTAGCAGGGATTGTGAGTATGCCCTTCTGGTGAGGTTCGAGCGAAGGCAACGTCAGCGTTCGGGTCTGTCCATTATAGGTATAGCGCGCACTAATCTCATTCAGATTAGTATGGTCAAATCGGTTTTGTATAGTCATCTGAATGATTGTCCCTGCATCGGCATTAATTATCTTTCCCGCAAGCAGCTTCACAGGCGAATAGCCTTTTTTTACCGACCAGAACTCAGGCTTCTTACGTCGCCACAAATCAACGATGCCCCATTCGCCATAGCCTACACACTCACCCTGATAATCCTTAGGCTTGGCTGTACGTGCAAATTCCTTCCAATAGGCATTACCCACTTTGGGCTTAGGAAGCTCGAATATATCATCTTGATAGCACCATATAGCACCACCAAGTGCTCCCGTAGCATTGTACACGCCGTCCCACATCAAATCTATTGACTTGCCCCAGAACTCGCGAATACCGGGATCGTTCTGCAATGTGCTGTACGTATAACAAGCAGGATGTGCCCACTCGTCGTAGATGACCGGCATGTCGCCATACTCGAAGTTACGACACGAATAGCCCCATTGATCGATTGACCCGTTCCAACCAGGATAGTGCATACTAAGAATATCATAAACCTTGACACCTTTATCCTTAGCAGACCCTGGATAGCTAAAGATCACTGGACGTGTAGGGTCTACCTTCTTTATCCAATCATAGCTCTTCTGGAAATTGCTGCCATACGTACTTTCATTACCAATACTCCATATCAACACCGATGGATGCAATCTGTTTACTTTCACCTCCTCTTGCAACTGACCCAAGTATTTGGCCTCGAAATCAGGATTATCATGAGTAGCTCCAGGAGCATAATTTTTCTGACGATGAGTATTGACAAAGCAGCACGCAGTCTCGCTTTCTACATATATGCCATACCGGTCGCAGAACTTCAAGAATCGCTCATTCGGTGGATAATGCGAAGTACGCACAAAGTTCATGTTCGACTCTTTAAACAATACAACATCCAGACTGTCGGTGTATGGTGTAGTGCCTCTACCCATATATGGGTCGACATCATGTCTGCACGCTCCGCGCAGCTTTACCTGTCGTCCGTTCACCAACAACTTATTCTTCACAATCTTAATATCACGGAAGCCCACCTCGTCATTGAACACTACCGACGACTTGCCTGCTGAACGCAATGTTGTTGTGAGTTGGTAGAGGTTAGGGTGTTCGGCATCCCATTTGTCAGGATTGGCTACCGGTATATTTATCTCATTATGACCTTGGCGCACTGCGAAAGCAGATTTCGCAAGTTTTACATTTCGTCCATTCTTGTCCTTCAGATTTATGGTGAGCTTTGCAGGTGCCTTCCCTTCATATTCGAAACTATATCTTAGGGTAGCATCCTTGAAGATGCTGTCCAAATGAGTCTCTATATTTACATCGTAGATAGAATTCTCTGGCAACGCAAAAAGCGTAACATCCCTCAGAATACCCCCAATAGGATGATGTGCATAGCCCGATGCATAGGAAATATCGTCAATGCGGTCTTCTACCTCAAGACTGATTGTATTCGGCTGTCCTGGTCGCACCAGCGATGTGATGTCATTATCCCAGCGGGTGAAACCTCCAAAATGTTCGCGTACGAACACCCCATTAACAGAGAGGCGAGCGTGACTATAAACACCGTCAAACCTCAGTATGACACGCTTTCTACGAAAGTCGGCAGGTACATTTATTATTTTTTTGTAGTAGAACCATTGGTCGTGCTTTATGGCAAAGCCTTGCATTGCCAACTCGCCCGGCACTTTGACAGGTGTCCACTGGCTATTGTCGTCGAATTTGAAATTCCAAGTGCCATTGATTGACATGATAGGACGACTAACGCCCGTAACCTTTTGTGGCAAAGAGTAGCTCTTGTCAGAATAAGAGGCTGCCAACAAAAGCTGTACAAACATACATGCCAAAAATACTAAACTTATTCTTCTCATTATATTAATTGTTTTCGTGTTACCACCATATTGTATATATAAACACCAATATTGCCATAATAATTAACGCTGAAACGTCAAAAAACTTACTCGTTCTAAACAACGACTTATCATACACATAAGCGTGTTTGTCTGCCTGTTGTTTATTGCCCATCAATACTATCAAGAGGCAACACAACAAGAATACTATTCCCATTCGATCCATCCATGGTAGATCGGGGCATACTATCTTCAGTAATGTCGAGAATACAAACGAACACAACGCTGCTGCCAGAGCACCACGAGACGTGGCTTTAGGATAGAAAAAGCCAGCAAGGAAAATTGCCAATGCTCCAGGACTAACAAATCCCGTAAACTCCTGTATATACTGGAATGCCTGATCCAACCCCGTAAGCATAGGCGATATAACCACAGCTATCAGCAACGACACCAGACTTGCCCATCTACCTATGCTCACCAACGATCGGTCTGAGGCTTTAGGGCAAATATACGATCGATAGATATCCATAGTGAATATCGTGGATATACTGTTCATCATTGACGCAAGCGAACTGACAATAGCTGCTGTCAGGGCGGCAAAAGCTATACCTCGAATGCCATCAGGCAATATATTGGCAAGCAGCCACGGATAGGCTTCGTCGGGCTTGGATATTGGCGCATACATAGCAAAAGCCGCTATGCCAGGCAACACTACGAGCAATGGCACCAACAGCTTGATATAGGCAGCAAATGCCATACCCTTCTGAGCCTCATTCACCGACTTTGCAGCCAAGGCACGCTGTATGATATACTGGTTGCATCCCCAATAATACAGATTCGACACCCATAATCCGCCTATGATGACGGATATTCCAGGCAGGTCGTTATATCCAGGATTAGTCTTGTCCAAAATCAAATGAAACTTCTCTGGGGCTATTTCCATAAGTCTTTGAAAACCCTGCACAAAGCCACCGTTGTCGCCTAATGCTGAGACAGCCAACACTGTAGTAATGAGTCCGCCTCCTACAAGAAACACCACCTGGATAACATCAGTTATGGCAACAGCCTTCAAACCTCCATATATAGAATATAGACCAGCAAGAAATGCTAATGCCAATACTCCTGCCAACAGTGGTATTCCCATAATCTTATGAATAGTCAAAGCTCCTAAATAGAGTATAGAAGTGAGATTGATGAAGACGAAGACAGCAAGCCAAAATACAGCCATCACCGTCTTCACCCTCTTATCATAACGCTCCTCCAGAAATTGCGGCATAGTAAATATGCCACGCTTTAGGAATATAGGAATAAAGAATTTAGCCACAATCAGCAGTCCCAAAGCGGCTATCCATTCATAAGTAGCGATGCCCAATCCGATAGCATATCCCGATCCCGACATTCCAACAAACTGCTCTGCAGAGATATTGGAAGCAATGATAGACGAGCCTATTGCCCACCATGCAAGTCCACGGCCAGCAAGAAAGTAGCCATTGGCATCGCGTGTCTCTCCCTTCTTACCTTTAGAGAGATACAGACCGACAGACACCACAATGAGACAATAGGCTGCCACTATAATTAAGTCAATCGAAGATATTTGCATAAACAGATGTTTCGTTAAAGATTAATAGCATAATGATTTTCACCGCCATGTACATGTGGTATATTTGCCACAAAAAGACTTCCGCTCTGTGGATAAGTCTTCAATTCGGCTTCGGTCAAGCCATCCCTTGCAGTAGTGATGAACAACTGGTCGTTGTTGGCACCTCCAAAAGTGCAGGAAGCAACATTGGGCACCGGGACCTGAACTTTATCCAGTAGTTGACCATTAACCGGGTTCCATACGTACACTCCAAAGCCACCCCAGTGGGCTACCCACAGATTGCCATCGGCATCGATAGTCATACCATCGGGCACTCCTAATTCCGGCGATACAGTGACCGCTGTACGCAAGAAGCGGATGTTGCCAGTCTGCATATCATAAGCATACTCCTCTATGCACCCTCTACCCGAATCGGCATAATACAGTCGGTCGCCATGCTTGTTCCACACTACACCATTCGGTATGCACTGCTTGTCAATCACCTTGACAGCTGCACCATGTCGGTCTACAAGATATACAAATGCGTTATGGTCATGGTGCGTCATATTCATGATGCCACACCATAGTCTGCCGTCTGGCGAGCATTTACAATCATTAGTTCTCCACTGTGGACGTATGGCGGTAAAGTCGCAGATGGTAGTAAAACATTGTTTGTATAAATTATATACTACCATACGGTTCTTCATAGCCAATACCACTTCGGCATCGTTACTACTGACAGGAATGATGGAACTGATCATTTCGGGCAGAAAATGGTTGGTTGTTGCACCATTCTTTACATCATACTGATGCAACACACCATTGTCTATGTCCACCCATAGCAACAACTCACTACTTTTAAGCCACGTTGCAGCTTCTCCGGTACAGTCGGTTCCACTTATTAATAATTTTGACTGAATCATATGCTATATTCTTTAATCTATGGTCTATCAATCCTGCATAAGCGCAGATCGCCCTCCATCCATCAGGATAGTATTTCCGCTGATAAAACGTGCATAATCGGATGCCAAAAACACACACAATGCACCTACTTCGTCGGTTGTTCCTATCCTCTTTACGGGATGCATATCGATGGTACGTTGGCGTTCGGCTTTAGGATTGTCAAACGAGTTGAACCACGTGTCATTGCCTGCTGTATCTATAAATCCAGGAGCGATACCTATTGTACGCACTGCCGGTCCCCACTCTATAGCCAATGACTGTACAAGTCCCTTTATGGCAGTCTTTGTGACATTATAAGGGAAGCAACCAGGAATGGTATAATAGGCATGGTTGGACGTCATCAGCAAAATCACGCCATCGTCCGATTTTTCCAGATATGGTTTGCACAATTTAGCCAGTCGCCAATGGGAAGCAAGATTTAGATTCATATTATAATTCCACTTATCCTCCGTGCAACCGGCAGCACCCTCAAAAATGTTCACTCCAGAATTAGAAACCAGAATATCTATCTTGCCAAAGGTTTCGATCACGGTGTTCACCAACCGTTCTAAGTCGGCCTGTACGGTGACATCAGCCTGCACATACAGTGCCTTCAACGTTTCGGTGCTGGCCTCTTTACAGAAATTGCGCACACTCTCGTCGTCGGCTGGCTTACGCGAACACCCGGCTACGAGTGCCCCCGCCTTGGCAAACTGACACGCTGTAGCCAGACCAATACCCGAGGACACTCCAGTAATCAAAACGACCTTATTTGAAAGATTTAATGATAAAGACATAGGCCCTGCATTTTAAATGTAGAAATTATCAGGAGCATTAGTTGTAATGCCCGGATGTGCCTCCATCTCTTCCTCTACAAGGTCAACACCGAGACCAGGACGGTCTGACAAATGCAGATGTCCATCGTACACCATGTCCTTGATAGGATGGTCTATCACCGTATCACGCCAAGGCACATCGTTGTACATAAACTCCTGACGGAAGAAGTTAGGAATTGATGCACATACCTGAGCCGAAGCAAGTGTAGAGAGCGGACCATTGGGGTTGTGCGGTGCTATCAATACATTGTAAGCCTCAGCCATTGTTGCCATACGCTTCATCTCAGACGGACCGCCACAACGTGTTATGTCGGGCATGATAATGTCGCAAACATATCTCTCGAGCAATGGACGTATGCCATGACGTGTGTAATGACGTTCGCCAACACATATAGCCATATCTGAGGGCAGACGATCTCTCAAGGCACGCAGAGCATCGGCATTTTCAGGACCGGCAGGCTCTTCATACCATGTGATGTTCAGCTGCGACAATCTCAATGCCATCTTTACTGCAATACGATAATTCAACATGGCATGCGTCTCTATCATCATATCCATTTCCGGACCTACAGCTTCTCTCACTGCCTTCGACACTTCGAACGCCAAGTCCTGCTGTGCATCAGTCAGTGTAAGATTAGAGGCCAGATTCTCGCCATAGAAATAGTTGGTGTGAGCAAATGGGTCGAACTTCAATCCGGTAAATCCATCAGCCTTAACACGCTTGGCCTGCTCGATATAGTCAGCCTCATTGTGTCCTCCCTTCGTAAACCAATAATTGGCATACAGCAGAATATCCTTGCGATAAGCTCCACCCAACAATTCGTAACACGGAACGCCCAACACCTTTCCTTTTAGGTCGAGCAGTGCCATGTCAATGCCACTAATGGCACAAAGGCTTGCTCCAAACGGGCCAATCCAGTTGAGGTCTCTGTACAGCTTTGTCCATATAAAGTCGGTCTGCATCGGATCCATACCGATAATTCGCTGACTAATATGTTTTGTAGCTTCATATACTACAGGAGCTCCAGGCCAGTTGGTTGCCTCGCCTACTCCGGTATAACCCTCATCGGTATATATCTTAAGTAATGTCCAGTTGTACTTAAAACCCTGGACCATCCACACTTTTACATCTGTAATCTTCATCTTTTACTAATTTTTTACATGATTCCATACTTTTCGAAGGCTTCAACCGACGACATGCCTTCTTTGATTTTCTTAAGCACAACACGTTCGCCTCTCGCCTTTTCCAAAGCAAGGGTAAATACTTCTTCCTCGATTTGACGTGGCACAACACAGACTTCGTCGATGTCTCCTACTATCATGTCGCCATCGTTCACCAATACGTCATTCACGGTTATAGGTACACGGTAGTCAATCACTTTTCCACGAGGAGCCTGGTCTTGTGCATAGGGACCATACGAGAAGCAATTGAATCCGAGGGCTAGAATACCATTTGTATCACGCGAATAACCATTCACTACAGCACCTGCAGCCTTACACTGCTGTGCTCGTGCGCTCATGAGCTCGCCCCACAAAGCATAATTAGGCGAAGCTCCTGAACAAATATACACTTCGTCCTCCCTCAAGTCGTCGAGGGCTTGAAGCATTATACCAAACGACTGTTTCAAGACGGGATTTACACCATTGGATGTGGCATTTGAGACTACATCAGCCTCAAGCACAGTCATTGCCCTACCCACCAGTTTCATGCCATCCTTCAACGGGCGGATACGTGGGTCTAAAAACTGGTGTACATATCCCATCTTGTCCATGATATCGCCTATCACAGCAGTATAAAGCTCATCCTTTATCAACTTGATGAGTTCTTTGTCATTCTTCCATTCTTTCATAATTATTTTGTCAATTATATAGATTTAAATTCATTAGTTATCTATTGCAAAGTTACAAAACAATCATTTTCGGAATGGATTTTTACGTCAGTAATACATACTGAAAAGGGAGTAAAACAAAGCAAGAAATGCACAAAACGGCACTTTACTTCACGAGCTTGTGTGGAGACACATTCATTTGCTGCTTGAAGATGCGCGAAAAATATTGTGGCGACTTAAATCCGCACTCAAAACACACTTCCTTCACAGACTTTTCCGTATTGCGCAACAGCTCTACCGCCTTGTTTATCCGTATTTGATTGAGATACTCCAATGGCGAAAGATCCAGATACTTTACAAACAGATTGCGCAAGTGTCTTTCGCCTATTCCAGCCTCCTCAGCAATAATGCTCACACTGATGTCTTCCTTGTAGTGCGACCTTATAAATGTTATGGCTCTTTTCATAGCATAATTGTTGCATACGGGCAGGATATTCTCGTCCATATAACGGGTTATCAGTATTAGTAGCTCTGCATAATACATCACTACCAAATGCTGAAAATAAGCCTTCTTGCTGCTCAATTCGTCCAATATACGCTGTATTGCCCTCATAATGCGCACATTGTTGACAATCTTGATTAGGTGGTTCTGCTCAGAAAACAGATTGACTGAAGCCTGACCCAATCCTGTACTCGACAACTTCATAGTACTGTCGATACTGGTGAATATCTCGGGCAAGAACTCCAACTGCATCAGTGTCGCCCCCTTTGAGCCAGCCTCAAAGGTGTGCTCCACATTCGAGCAGATTATCATTATCTCGCCTTCGTGAAAATTGATTGTCTCCTTGTCCAGGTGTATCATACACGTACCTTTCTTCACATAATTCATTTCTATACGCACATGATGATGCGGACCATAGGTCTCGCCTGGCACAAAGGAGATAAAGCGGAAGACGTCGGCCAACCGCTGACCCTTCAGGTTCTCTATGATATGATCAAGAACTTCGGGCAAGTGTGATTTCATTTGTTTAGTTTCCATTAATTACAGATGTTCAAAAGGATATATACAAAATTAAACAAAAAAATATGGAAACTAATCTTTTTCGGAATAAAAAACAATCAAAAACTCACATAAGACAAATCAATAAATGATAAAAGCTCCAACCTGCACACAAAGAAGGCACAAGTTGGAGCAATACATATCAAATTTAACTAATACTACTAAAATCCTTTTACAGTCTTGATGACATAATCTTCGTACGACCCGTCAGCAGCAACAACACGATATGTTCTGTCTGTCGAGAAATCACCAGGACAACCAAATATTGGCGAACCATTCAAAGGACTAACAGTGGTTGCATCCGAAATAGAAACATATACCCAAAGATTAGTCAATCCCTCTTTTGTAATTTTCTTTTTAAACATATCATAGAGCATCTGCTTTGTAACCGAGCCAGAAGGACCCGACTTCTGAACGCAATTAATGTCATATGTAAGTGTGGTCTTAAATCCTTTAACATTGTCTCCATCAACAGGTTCTGTCTGTTGATGAAAAACCACGTCACATACCCTTCCTAATTGAATATCTTCGTTGACAGTTCCTTTCTTGATAGTATCGTTATAAAGGAAACGATAGCTATACGTCACCGCTGTCATTTCTTTATTTGAAGAATTCATAGGTTCGTCCATACCTGCCTCCAAACAACTTGTCATAAGCAAGGACACGAATAGGCAACCAACAAAAAATAATATTCTATTCATACTCATATTCTTTTTATGTTAGAAACTTAAATTAATTATTCCCAACCTGGATTCTGTTTAACGCCAGACTTCAGGCAGAAGCTACGATTGATCGGCAACAAATAACGCTTCGGGGAGAAACGAGCTTCGCCTACGTTGTTGTTGTCTTCGAACAACTCATAAGTACTACCGTCACGTGAGATACGAATGCCATGCAGCGAACCTTGCAAATCGGGGATGACAAAGCCATTCGTTGCATAACTATCATTGCTTGCTCCGCCACTCAGACGCATACCCCAACGCAGAAGCGACCAATAGTGATCATTGTTCTCATATACCATCTCTACATTGCGCTCACGCTTAAGTGCCTTGAAAAGGCTGTCGTCCCAACCATTTCCGGACTTACTTGCAAGATATTCTGCAGCTTTATCTTCACTGAAACCACCATGCTTCACCATAGTCGGAACCATATACTTGCGTGCATTTGCATAATCACCTTTCATCATATAAGCCTCTGCCATATTAAGATAAGCCTCACCATAACGCAATACAGAAAAACAGAAGTTAAGCTTCTGCTTCTCTGGCTCAGCCAAACTTACAACATCATCATATTGATATTTCACCATGGCATAACCCGTAGACGAATTGTAGTTGTCCAAGTCGCCAGCCAGTCTACCATATTCCTCCATAGCACCTTCATTAATCTTACTGTTTGAATTGCTACAGTTGCCATCACGGCGGAAGAATATACGAGCCTGATTGTTGAAATACATGCAGCTGTCGTATAGAACGGTAGCATAGAATCGTAAATCGCGCTTATGGGTATCGCTGAAATACATTTTCTGGTCAACATTCTTTCCCGTCTTAACATACGATGCATCTTCCCAGTACTTAAGAGTTCCGTCTGTGTCCTGCACAAGATAATCATCCACCAAATCCTGTGTCGGCCAAGCACCGCCATCCATGCCCCAGAAGTTCATTGTCACATTGATTGGGAAATGCTCCTTTGCATACTGCGAAATATTTCCAGCATACCACAATCCCTGATACTGCATTGGAACATCATAAAGAGAAGTGTTCTTATTTGAGAGTTCTACAACCAATATCTGCTCCTTAGCGTCAATAGCTGTCTCAAAATCTCTAAACATGTCACTATACGGACTCAATTGCGAACCGGTGGCATCCAGACCAAGCGCATTACCAGCAGCGATTACCTTGTCGTAGTATTTACTGTCTGTTGTTCCTCCGTCAACATACGCAGCAGCCTGAAGCGCCACGCGCATCAACAAGGCGTTGGCAGCCTCACTGCTTGCCATTCCTCTTTTAGTCTTAGCCATAGAAGGCAGCTCTTTGGATGCAATTTCCAAATCATTACAGATGAAATCATAGGTGTCGTCGATGCTCGAACGTGGAATCATCAAATCATCGTCTGTAGAGAGCACTCTGTCTATTATCTGCAAGCCTCCGTATTGACGTGCATATATAAAATAATGGGCAGCACGAAGGAAGCGTAGTTCTCCGTCCATCCGTGTCTTAAAGGTTGCAGACAAATCTTTGTTTTGTGAGATCTCGTCCATAGCAGTGTGGATTCTCCATAAGACATTATAGCTGAGCCATCCATAATTATCATCATTTGTGATATTTTCGGCGCGCTGAGCAGTCCAATACGGACTCCACAATGTTCCACCCATCGCATTCTTAGTACAACTTTCCGAACGAGGAGAGTATACACCACCATAAGCACCCATCCACATATCACTCTTTAATACATTAGAATAAATAGAATAGAGATATGATTGAACCAACTGCTCATTCGACCAGATATCACTACCCGTAATTTTATCGTAGGGCTTTGTATCAAGAAAGTCTGTACATGAAGACAATAATGTCAGTAGACTTATCAATATAATATAACCTTTCTTTTTCATGACAACTAAATTTTATGATTAGAATTCAAGTTGGAAACCAACAGAATATGTACGCATCATAGGATAAGCATATCCATCAAGAGTAGAGGCCTCAGGATCAGCAAATTTGGTAGACGAACCTAAGGCAAACAAGTTGACACCAGAGGCAAATACCGAGAGCTGCTTAATCCAATTGGCTTTTGCCAGTATCGACTGCTTTAAATCATACGATACCGTCAATGACTTCAAGCGGACATAGCTGGAATTAACAGCCCAGAAGTCGGACGAAGCATAGTTGTTTCCACCGTTCAAATTCTGAGTTCCGGCACGTGGGAATCGTGCTTTTGTATTCTCAGGTGTCCATGTGTCCAACTGATATTTAAAGTCTAAGCGACGCTCACCTTCCTTTGCCATTGAGAATGCACTCATATATGACATTCTTTTTCCTGTACCTTGGATTGTAGCGAGTACACTAAGTCCCTTCCATGAAGCTCCCAAATCAAATCCGAACACGAATCGCGGACTTGAGTTACTTCCAAACACGCGTTGGTCTTGTCCGTCAATTTTTCCATCACCGTTGACATCCTTATACCACAAATCACCAGGACGTAAATCCTGAGCTGTTATTCGCTTCGGATTGTTCAGCACTTGCTCTGGAGTGTTATAGAACTTGGTGTTAACATATCCGGTTCCAAGATAGCCCGAATAACGACCTTGCTTACGGGTATACGGATTGGACAAAGCCACCTTGTCTTCATTGGTTTTGTATGCCAGCGAATGATACCAAGTGAAATTGAAGCCTGCATTGTAATGGAACTCGCCTACATGGTCTTTCCATTTTATAGAACCATCCAAACCCTCTGAGCGATCTTCGGCATCCGAAACCACTAACGGAAGAGCATAGCCGATGGGGTCTACAAAATCATAAGAGGCAGATGACAGATATCCCTTCGTGCGCTCAAAGAAATAGTCTATCGATCCTTCCAAGCGATTGTTTAATGTAATGAAATCAAGACCATAATCCAGTTTCTTACGTGTATACCATGTCATATTAATACTCGGAGTAGCACCCGGAGTAATTGAGTTCACCAAACTTCCACCTATTACATATGCATTCGAATTGTAATTGTAAGTAGTCATATAAGCATACGCATCATGCGACGCACCATTGACACCAATAGAACCATATGACGCTCTGAATTTCAGATAATCCAGTATTTTCAGATCCTTTATTTTCTTGAAGAACGGCTCTGAAGAAATGGCCCATCCTACAGATACCGATGGGAAGAATCCAAAACGATGGCCTTTCGGGAAGCAGTCCGATCCGTCTTCTCTACCCGAGAATTCAAGCATATAACGATTGTCATAATCATAATGCAAACGTCCTACAAATCCCATAGAAGCCTGTTCGCTCTCACCATTGCTTGCACTGACACTTTTGGCATCACCATTCTGCAACAGCTGTAGAGCAGTTACGTAATATGTATTGGCCGAAGCTGAAAGTCCATAATAATGATAGTATTGACGATTATGCACAAACGTCGCCTCTACATTATGATGTCTACATATAGTATTCTTATAGTCTACACGTAAGTTGACATCATACCTGTGTTTGCTATATGAGCTACGGCTAAGACTAATGTCCGAAGGAGCCTGATGGGTAGGATTGCCATCCTCGTCAAAATAGGTTGCCTTCTCAAGCCAATCCTTACGGTCTCTATTCTCAATGCTATACGAACCATTAAATCCCACACTCAGACCTTTAACCTTAGGGATATTCCAGGTAACATTACCTGAAAGTTGGTTGTAAACGGTCTTCAGCACAATCACACCGGGACTGTTCAATATCAAAACGGGGTTGTCAAATTGGTTTGAGATAGTTCTGTCTTGATTGTATGGTCTTTCGAATGGTGTACGGTCCTTGATACGGCTATAGAGGGTAAAAGCACTTGCATTCGGATAATTCTCGTCTGTGAAAGTGCCGTTTACACCCATACTCGCAGTGACACCTACCTTATCCCACGTTCCTGATATGTTTGTGCGATAATTGTAGCGATTGTATTTCTGTGTGTCACCAAGATTTATACCCTTCTGGGTGAGATAATTCAAACTACCAAAAATTTTGATATTCTGACTACCACCGGTCATTGTCAATGTATGTTCGCTCTGAGGAGTATACTCTCTCATCGTTGCTTTCTCCCAATTGGTATAAGACCCAACGTTTGCCTTTATCTCCTCCATTTCCGCTGGAGTCTTGAACGAATTGACACCTTCGCCCAAGCCCTGACGAATATTGTTTACGCCAGTGGCATATTCGTATGCATTCAAACGTTCTGTCATATACGAAGGGGTATTCCATGCGAAATTAGACTGATAATTCAGATTAAGTTGTCCCGACTTTCCCTTCTTGGTAGTAATCACAATTACACCATTACCGGCATTCATACCATAAACAGCTGTAGAAGCTGCATCCTTCAGAACTGTGATTGACTCAATATCGGCCTTATTAAGCTGATTAAAGCGGGTTGAGTTAGACACAAAACCGTCAATCACATATAGAGGCGCTCCGTTACCACGAATTGACACACTGGCTCCATTCTGTCCTGGCTCAGCCGAACCTTGCTGAACGATAACACCCGGAACTCGACCTTGAAGTGTTGATCCCATATCCGAGAATGGCACCTTTATAATCTTCTTGTTGTCAACAGCTGTAATAGATGTGGAATTCTTGCGTATACTTGTCGTACCGTAGCCTACAACAATGACATCATCCAATAGTTTTGAGTCTTCTTGTAATACTACTGTAATAATTCCCTTATTGGCAACTTTTATCTTTTTAGTTGGAAATCCGATATATGACACCTCAAGAATAGAATTGACTGGCGCATTGATAGTAAAAGCACCATCTACATCAGAGATTACAGCATTGGTAGTTGACTGCACTCTTACAGTTGCTCCAATAATAGGCTCTCCTTTGGTGTCGGTAATCTTTCCTTTAACAGTTACTTTCTTCTGTTGTATGTCTACTGCTATTCCGTTTTCTTGCACTACTGTGGCCTCTGCCGATGGCATCACTCCAAGAAAACAAGAACAAAGTAATAAATACCTAAATTTTTCATTCATAATAGATATTTGTTATTTAGTTATTAATAATAAAAAATAGATATGTGTTATGACACATATAGATATTCCGTAATTTAGGTTATAGATTTTCTTAACTGTTTCAGAACCAAACCACTAGCCTATAGTATAGTTCCTTTTTATTCATAAGCCGAGTTGTTGTTTAGATTAATATTATTTTCCTTTATTTTGCAAATTTAGCAAAAATAAAAATGCACTTTTATTAAAAAGCATCACATAAGGATATAATAATCGGAACGCCAAACAACAATAATTATACAAAAAGGAATGAATATTAATGTTTTGAAACGATAGTTCCGAATTGGTTAATTTTCGGAGTATTAGCATACACTAATAGATGTCTGTCTTAAACCTTCTGTTGTAGTAGGCAGAAATAAAAACCCTTGCGGATTGGGAAGCCAATTGGCTATCCATCCGCAAGGATAAGTGTATTTTAATGCTGTAATATATCTATCCACTGAGGATTGTCGCATAAAACGGGAACATCTAACAGTCTATTTCCCCAAACGACATTTCTTTCGGGATTAGTACTTTTTCTATTTTTATAGTTCAAGATGTAAGGATAAGCCTTGGTATATACTTTTCCAAAAGCATTCACGGCTTTTATCCGCTCATCAAACAAACCATCTTTATTCAAAAGATGATTTGCCCAGTTGTCAAGTCGGTTGTCTATATGTACTCCAAATTTAGTGTCAACAATCAAGTTGTTGATAATCTTGTTGTCAGACCCTCCGCCTATCAATACGGCAAATCTTCCAGCCTTATAGAAAGTATTGTTCTCGACAAGCATTCCGCCGGTACAGTCGTCTATATATACAGAACAACAAGAATAGTCGTTGCCTATATTGGCAAAGAAATTACCTCTAACAACATTGCCACATTCCGTAGGATTTCTGCCATAATATATGGCACCATTATCATCAACCTCATAACATACATTGTGTATGTAGTTGTTTTCTATAATATGATTGTTGCCATGCATCAGGATAGCCATACTTGGAAGATTGGATATTTCGCAACCTCTTATCTTATTTCCCACTCCGGTAATATGTATAGTAGGTCTATAAGTTTTTTCCACCCTGTTAGTTGTATATATTTTGCAGTTCTGCACTATATTATTGCCTTCGTCCAAGGTCAACCTGTCGCCTCCGCCCATTGATATTGCGCCACTTCCCAGATTGTAAAAACAACAATCCCTTATGATGTTGTTATGTCCGGCTCTTCTGTTCATATCAGAACGGGCATAAATATGTTGTTGTATAGAACCTATCAAGCCACGTACTAATTTTCCTTCACGTTTCTCTGCCAAATCGTCAAAAGGCTCTACACCAAGACCTACTGATATTGCAGCACTTCCCATATTCCGGAACGTGCAATTGTCAATCACAACATTGTGCGTCTCTGCCATTGAGATTGCAAGAAACCTTGAATACTCAAAAACTATATTCTTAATACAAATATTGTATGTATTATAAATATCAAAGAATGGCTGGTCAAGATTAGATATTACAACATCCTCCGGATCCTTCTCATCATATTTAAAATACACACCATTATTCTTAGTGTCAAGAACATACTCCTTATTGATGTCAAGTTCGTCCAATACATTCAGGAAACAACATCTATTCCATGGCTTTCCGCTGTCAAATCCAAAATAATGGGGAGCATTGGTCTCTATAGTTTTACTTACAGCGTCTATTCGTTTTACCGGCAGCAAATCATCTGCATATCCATGACAAAAATAGCCGGATATCCATATGTCTTCACGATGTTTCCAAGAGTCGATATTACTCTCCTTATATTCAAAGATTCCGCCCTTATTGCTGTAATCACCCTTATACGGCAAACTTCCTTTTGAAATTATATTTCCTATTTTAATGGTTGAATCATTAGGCCATCTGCTAAGGTTCAGCGGTTCGCCGTTCACAAAAAATTCGCTCCACGATGCACCATAAGGACGTAAGAAGCCAAAACTTCTTATTCCATGTATCTTTTTAATGCCAGTATTCTTTATGTCTATATAATATACTTCCGTATCGTTTATCTTCTTTCTTTTTATACTTTTAGGGTTAATCCTTTCACCTCCAGTAAAGACTACTTTCTCGTTATTATATGGAGATACCAGAATGTTGTTATAACATCTGCCTTCAAGCACTATTGTCTTGTCAAACTTATACTCTCCCCCATGAATAAGAATATGAACAAAGCTTTCATCTCCAGATTTCTTTCTTAGCTTTTCTATCGAATTGAAAGCTTTTTCTAAGCTAACACCTTTAGTAAGGTCATTAGAAACCTCGATTTTTATTGTGTCTTTACTTATAGAATAAGCATTTACAATATTAATCAAAAGGAATAATACTAATACTAATCCTAATTTTCTCATATAAATAGTTATTTAATTTGTAACACAACATCTGGTGCCTCTTGACCTTTCATCATTCCGGCCTGTTCCATCAACTGGTCGGCCTTGGGGTGTGGCAGAACGAAAATGTGGCTACCATCGTTCACATAGCTGACATGCGTGTTGGTCGATTTGTTGCCGCCTCGATTGTCACGCATACCGACTGGTACATAGGTGGTATCAACACTGACAGTGCCCGCCGCATTAAAAAAGTACCATTTTCGATTGCTTTTGACGACATTGTTGTTGATATAAACATTAGAACTCTGCTCATCGGTATAGATGGCGCCTTCATTGTTGGAGCGCGGTTTCAGTGTGATTTCATCGATGTAGTTACCTTCAATGCGCAGACCTTTGTCGCTGAAATGGCTCAGTGAATAGATGGCACCGCCATCGTAGCATTTCTGTATGACGCCTACTATGCTATTGTTCAGAATCTCTATGTTTCGTTGTGAGGAAGGATTGATATCCCAACCCCATCCAACGGAAATACCGGAATAAGGCAGGTCAAAGAGTTCGTTGTGCTCGATTTTCAGGTTTTCGGCATAAAAAGCCTCAATAGCCACGCACGAGGCGTATTCGGCGCCTATCTTTTCTATGTAATTGTTGCGGATGAGGGTATGGTTTACGGGCTTTTCGCCAGGGTAATTATAAGTGCGGTGCACCCAGCTTGCCACGGAAATGGCACAACCCGATATGTCGTAGAAGGCGTTGCTCTCAACAGCGACACTGTCGGTGTTGTTTTTCAAGTCGATGCCGTTGCTGCCAAGATGTGTGAATTTGTTGGAGCGGAAACGAATATTACGGGCATCTTCAATACTGATGGCACCCGGTATTTTGATTTTGCGTTGATCGTTGTTTTCCGCGTCACCTGCTGTAGCATTATTGTCGCAGATGATGGCTGAACTCTGGATGGGTGCGAATCCGTTTTCCGACGGCCAGTTCCAGGCATTGTGACTGAACTCGATACCTTCGAATATCAAGTTGCATACATTCTGGCCCTCATGTGACGACTTGATTTCCACCAGTTGTTCCAGACGGGGAACACAGGCTTCTATCGTTTCAGGCTTTTCGCCGGGTTGGGCGTAATAGTAGAGCGTATGCGTGGAGGGGACAAAGCACCATTCTCCGGGCTCGTCAAGCAGTTCTTCTGCATTTTCAAAGTAAAAGTGGTTCATGGCACCTTCGCCAGCCCCCGGAGACAAGGCGCGATAGGCCATGGTGTAACTCCAGTTGAAATTTCGAATCATCACCAGATAGTGGTCGTCGGCCACATCGGAGAGTTTTTTTCCGTCAACGATACTGTCTACATGAAAATAATAATTGCGCCAGTTTTGCAAAAAGTTTATTTCCATGGCTGAGGGATGATGGAATTCGGGAATCTCGGTCTTTGGAAACAGTAATCCTTTTGTTTCTCCGTTGACCCGATAGAGTGCCGTAGCTTTTTTGGCATCGCCACTGGCTCGTTTAGCGCGCCGCCCGTTGACATAAAGATTACGGAGATGAGGCAGATTTTCAATCTTGGCTTGCAGGATGTTGTTGTTGCCGGGGCAGACAGTCCATTTGCTGATGCGGTATCCACCGCTGACAACTAGATGGGCTCCCTCTTTGGCTTTATAAGTGATTGTGAAACCACCTTTTCCACCGTCTTCGGTGTCGAAACGTAGTGGCTCTTCCAGTTCGTATACTCCGTCGTTCAACAGTACGACGATGTCACGAGTCATGTTGGCTGTAGATTTTCGGATTTTCTTTTGCACACCTTGCAACGATTTACGTCCTGTGCCGTTCGGAACTACTTCGTACACTTTTTGTGCTTGTGCTCCGGTGGCCAGCAGTGTGGCGAAAAGAAGCGAAATCATAGATTGGCAGAATACTTTTTTCATTATTTGACTTTACTTTAAGAAGTGGGATTAATTATGTTAATACAACAACACCTTGCATTGCATACAAAATTAGCCATAATGTAATACATATTCATAAAAAGCATCTTTCTAAATCTACGCAAAAACGGAAAGCCTAACATCAATAATTGCACGAAAAGGAATTAACAATTATATATTGAATAAACTATTCCGAAAAAACCTCTCAAAGCCACGAGCTTTGTGCACAAGGTTGTCCTTGGCTCATAAAAGCTCGAGTTTTGAGAGGTTTTCTTTAAATACCCAAAAATTATCAAAACCTAATTATTCTGCTATTCTGCTACAAGTCTTACTGGCATTGCACGATATCTGCCTGTGTTGTTACCTGACGAACCAGACACAAATCGGTAGTTTGACATATTAAGCGTCTTGCTGAAAGCGTCAAGATACAAGTACCAGAAGCCGTATTCAGGACTGGCTGCCGAGAATCCCTGATAGTCAGACAATCGTGAGCGGGTCCATAAATTGGCATGATATTCATCCTTGTAAGTCGCACCCTCGTAATATCCGCTCATAGGGATAAATATCTCGGGAATCTGCGAGTTGCTTTCGGTTTTCATGCCAAGGCAGTTGTACACCTCTCCCGTGGCAGTCGTCTTGGCTTCTATCGTCAGCACATTGTTGTCGATGAGATTCGTGAGGCAGGCATCGTCGCACACCTTAAAGTTGCCTATTGCCAGAGCTTCTACCACATCGTTATTTTTCTTCGCCTCATTAGAGTTCGTAGCCACCGAAATCTTGAAGTAGCCTCCTATAGCTCCCTTGTTGCCTCTAAGCACGGTGGCACCGGGATTGTAATAGGCATTGGTAGTGGCACCGAGATTGCGGTCGAGCATGTGATAAGTCTTTCCACCTGCCACTACATCCACCATCTCATAGTAGTACCATTCCGACAACCTGTTGTCGCCAAGTTGATATTCGGCTGACAGATGGCTGAAAAGTCCGACATGATAAATCGGATAGGTTATCTTCTTGATTCCGTTGGTAATGGTGAAAGCCTCTTGATTTATCCACATACTATAATTAGTATCCGAATTGTCGGCAAGTGTCACCTTGTAGTAGGCATTTCCATTGTCAGTTATCTGTTCTATATTCACTCGTGAGTCCTTACATTCCCAAACATCACCATCAATATGCGGTATGAGATAGTAAACCGTGTTGTTGCCTACAAAGAAGTGAAGTCCATCGTTGCGCACATTGCCTTGGTTCTCTTTAGGCTCTATTCCCTTAAGCGAGTTGTCCATCCAAGTGAAGTAGTCGGTATCTAATATTGATTCTCCACTAAGGCTCTTTATCTTTATCTTTACCATTCTTTCTTCGTCGTGACGGAAGTCGTAGCCCAACTGGGTGATCTTGACTTCGCGCGACAAATCGCCTGATGTAATTGTTACAGAGCCTGAACGCGCTACAGAATTATAGTTCTTTGTCAGAGTAAGCTCAATGGTGTACAGTTTGCCTGATGACGAGTGTCCGTATGAAGGCAGCTCAACAACTGTTGCAGATGGAGAAACCTTAATCCATTCGGTGTTTGACTTAACACTATATTTGAAGTCAGGCTTGGTAGTTACAAACGTTACTGTAACCTTATCGTCATTGCCCAATGCCTGGCGTTCGCCACACACTCCAAGCTCGTAGTCCTTGCATGCTATCATGTCTACAATGGGCGGATTGTCGTCAACCACCACTACAGACAGTCTGTTCTCTGGCAGATTGTCTATTGCTTCCTGCTCTGTCGACCATCCTGCATGGTTCACAGCCGTAACCTTCACCTGATAATGATGGTTGCGCAGAAGGGCCATCGGCTCTGCTGTGCCGTCCGATGCCTTGTTCTCGAACGCCACTTTATAATATGTCTCTACTCCGCCATCATATTTTGCACGTATAATCATGTATGCCTTATCGGCAGGTGTCTCATAGAAAGGCTGCTCGCCCGATACATAGCCGTCAGTATTATCTGAGCAATCTACCGATGGCAAAGCCACTTTGTCAATCGACTTTGAGGCTATCGTGCCCGATGATGCCGTGTTGAAGAGTCGGAAACCTGTTATCTCGAAATTGGTCAACGACGCATCCTTGGTGACAGACGTTTTGGCAAACTGCCTGAGCAACGACAACGACAGGTTGCCGCTAAGCATGTCAGCCACCTTGATGCTGCCCCAACAAACGGGAGCGTTGATGTCAATTTTGTCGCTGCGCGTAGCATTGTATAGGTTTATCTTTCCATCAGCGTCCTTGGCATCACTCTCTGTTACGTCGGCATTGGCAACAACATGCAGCGTTGCCGTTCCCTCCTTAACCGTAACCTTCACCTCGTATGTACCGTCACCCTTGGGCTTGATGTCCGAGCTTGTGATATTGCTCATGCCAAGATACTTGTCGTCTGAGTCGTAACACAATACGCAGACTTTGTTGACCTGTTGTGACTCAGCTCTTGTCGCCACAGAATTCTTAGTGAAATTAGGCAACTTAAGAGTCAGCACAACTCCATCCGGCGACACGTCTGGCGTGTCGCCGCCTCCAACTTCTGTGACATCGCTACAAGCAGCCAATGCCACAGCCAAGAGCATGAAGAACCAACTTGTCAATTTCTTGATATACATATTGTTGTCTTTTAATTATTACTTTTTAAAGGGAGCTCCCTGACTCCATGTCTTTGTGTCCGAATCGAAACTGCCTTCCACAACATAACGCTTGCCGTGCATCTTGGTTGAGGGATAGTTATCGCCGTTGAACAATGTAGTCTGAAGGTCATCACCACCTACCTTAACCGTCAGAATCTTATCGTACTCTCCTAATGGGGCTTTGAGGTGGAGTATGGTTTTGTACCAGGTTTTGCCATTGCCGTCCTGTCCGTATTCAGTGCACTCAAATTCGCCAGGAACATTGCTGTTATTGCACCACATTGTAAATTTACCTTTACCATCTCCACTGTTTACTCCAAACAGAGAATACCAAGCAGTTATTTTTCTGTTCTTGGTATATATGGTATACTCTACGTCTACCACGGTAGGTTTCTCATCATATACTCTGTAGTAAGGATCAGACAATGGGTCGTAAAGATACCAGCCTTCACGATCCTCATAGTTGAAGAGTGTGATGCCGGGATCGTTGTGATGGGTGAATCGATGCGACTGGAAGCCTGCGTCGAGGAATGTACCATTGCTGAAAATCATCAGGGTCTGTCCCGGCTTTATCTCCTTTTGAGCAGTAGTCTGTGCCTGTCCCTTACCGTTGTTTCCTACAGACATAGCATTATGCGCTATTCTGTAATAGTACCAACCAGGGTTGTTGTTGTCAGCCTTCATCGAGCGACCTGGCCACCACTTTCCCTTATACTTAGCATTGTCAGTACTCTGCGATACTGTGTTGCGATTGAAATCCTTGTAATCGGTCTCTCCACCGAAATACCATTCTGCCGTATTCTCGTCCTTTGTACCATTAGGCTGTGTTTCACCTATCTGTGTGTAGATGTAGACATAGTGATAGCCGTTGTGCGGCGAACGGTCTTCGTTCCACTTTGAATTCTGTTCTTCATACCAACCGTCACGCCAGTTGTTGTTTTGTTCAGAACCGTTGATGTAGTCTTGCTCGTCAAGCATATTAGAATGCTGATACTCATCGATATTGCCACCTTTGCACCATGCCAAGTCGTTTATGGCTCGCATATATATAATGTAGTCGCCCACTGGAGGACGTACCATTACACGTATCTTCTGTTCAACATTGCTGTCGCCAAGAGCTTTTACAGTAAAGACGTGTGTGGTTGTTGTCACAGGGTCGGTTGTAGCCGTTATGGTGAAAGTACCCTCAGCCACTTTAGTATTGCTGCACTTGACGTTTATCGTAGACTGGGCATACTGTACGTCATGTCCGTTGCCCGAAACTGTCCAACCTGACGGGAACTGTATACCACCAAGGTTGGTAGTAAACTTCACCACCTTAGTCAACTCAGGTGCATTACCTCCATCGTAGAAGATAACAACATCCACAGGATCCACCTTGAAGTATGGTGTAACATCGTACGAAACATCAAGATATTTCTTAATGTTGCCTGCCTGTATCCATACTTTGGCAGTGCCTTTAAGAGCAGCAGCTGCCTTGAAGTCACTTACCGAGATATTTGGATTAATACTGAATGTAACACGTCTGGTTACATCGTTGTTAGTTGCAATAATAACGGGCGAATTACCAGCCATCGTCTGAATCTCAGTGTCACATCCAAACGTGATGCCATCTTGGGCATTGGTCATATAGTCGATGTAGTCGTTTTGCAGAGACTTAACTTTTGCCTCCGACTTCGACACCCAAAGCGTAGTATGGTTGAAGTCGGCATCTATAGTTGCCATCTGCCACTCCTTTACGCCCACGATACAGTCGAGATTGACGTTGCCAAGACTCTTCAGGCGTCCCACTATCTCGTAGTAGGTGCTGCGCGGGAAGGTAGGCACTTCCGTTGTTGAGGTCTCGTCCTGACGGTGGCCGAGGTTGATGTTGTAGCTGTTCTTAATGCCCGAACCTCCTACAGCTCCGCCAACCTTCAATGCCGACTGCTGCGAAGCCTGTGCCACGTAGCGCTCGGGCAGATAGTATGTGGCACGGAAGAGCCACTTCTGCTTGCTGTCTGCCGGTTTAGCTACACCCTCACCTTCAACTGTTATGATGTCCTTGTTGTTGACATTGGCATTGGTAGGTTCGTCTGTCCACGAAGTATAGTAAGAGCCTTCGCCTGTTGAATTCAGAGCGTCGTACAATGTCGACTCGATGCCAGTAGCATATTCGCTGCTTACGTCGGGGTTAGTGAACTTGCCGTCCCACAACAGATTGGTCTGTGGCGAGAGTCGCTTGCCTATAACGTCGGTAATCTGCAGTCCGTTAGACTTCAGCGCTGCATTTACTTCAGGTGCATCAGGATCGTACACAAGGTTCAGACACACCTTGACACATGTAAAACGCAGATTAGCCACAATCGTCTTGGTTGTGTTGTCTGTAGAACTTATGGTGTCTATGCCGTCAGTAGTTGTGCCGTCGGCTGCCTTTGTTGCAGGCTCGTATATCATAGGTATGTTATTGGCTACGGGCATGCCGGGCTTTGACACCGGCCGATAGCTCAACACCACATTCTTCAAATCGCCTTCGGTATTAATACTCAAGCCATCGAGAACATCCTTCATGTTGGCAACTACGTACACACGATAGGTGCCGGGCTTGATCTTGAGCTGATAAGAAGCCACATTCTCGTTGAGCATGTTGCTTGCCTCAGGCGACGACAGATCCTGCGACAGGAAAGTGCCATTGCCACCAACGGGGAAGGCATAAAGATGCAGGTTGTTGATCTTGCACTCGTCTACTGAAGCATTATATGTAGGGTTGCTTGGGTCCAAACTGCTCGCAACGTCGCCATCGGCACGAGTCACTGGCACATAGACACACAGATTGCCCTCGGATGCCGTCGGATTGTTGTACACATCGGCATCATCGGTGCATGCTGCCAGCAACAACAGGGCAGCAACAGAAAGGAGTATGTCTGCAAGTCGTTTCATTGTTTTTAATGTAATTAGGTTTAATATTTCAGTTCAGATTCTGTAGCAGTCAAGTATCTGCTACAAGCTTATGCGCTGTATGCGCTTTGCCCAGTCGAGCACACCTACAGAGAGGTTTACGTATTGCCACTCGGTGCCTATCAGGAAGAAGTCGAGACGATAGTCGTACTCGCGGTCGAGATATTCCTGAATGCCGTAGTTTTGTGAGGCATAGGCATCACGTCCCTGCTGAAGTATGTCGGGCAGATTGATAAGTGCGACAGTCTTGCCCGACACCTTATTATATATATGCAGCATGGCGTTGCGGTCGTTCTGCTTAGGCGGGAAATATATCAGTCGTGAGAGCATCAGTCCGGCGTGGGCAGTACGTTCCTTAACATTGCCGGTCGCGTCGCGGAACCCGGTGGTCCATGTATGGAAAGGCGTGTAGCGAAGCTTTGAGTCGCTTGCCAAAGAGTTGTCGTAATTGAAGTGGCCGTTGTCGGCTATTACCTCGTAGCCGAAATCGTCGGCAGAGATGTTGGCAGGTGCGTCAATCTGATGCAGCGAGATGGTGAGCTGCTTGGTGTCGCGCACCAGGGAGATGGTGTCGTGTGTAGCCTGCAGGTCGCGTACGGTAGTAAGGTGTTGCGACATGCCATGCCATAGCGTATCGAGCGGAGCCGAACAGTCAACCTCGTCTATTTCGCCAGCACTTGTACGGTCGAGCACGGTGTTGAACTTGGTCATGTCCTCGCCAGCGGTGTGTGCATGAATGCGGAACTTGGCTCCCTTAGTAGCCAGAGCGTCCTCGTAGCGCTTCTGATTGGCTATAGCTATAAACTGGTAGTCGCCAGGCTGCAGATTGATGTGAACGGCAAAGTCATGGCGGCGGATAGGAGCTTCAGCAGCGGTGTTGAAGGCATCCTGGCGCATAATAAACTTGCCGTCCTTGTCGTATACCATAACAACAATGCCTCCAACGTGGTCGTTGAAGAGATTGGCACGCTGCGTGTTGTAGTCGTAGCGGAAGTGTAGGTAAACGCCAGTATCGCAAGGCTCAAGGTCATCGTGCATCAATGAGCATGAAGCCATCAGCAATGTCATGACGAAAAGTGAGCATAAAGATTTTAGCAGTCCATGAAACATAATGTTTGCCGTTAAATGGTTAAATGAGTGTGATTATTTATTGTATATAGCGGGGTGCTGTATTCAGGTCTTGTATATCTCAATAGGAGGCTGAGCGGTGTACGCCCAGCTCCCCTATCGAAAAACTATAGATTAGAGATTAATGTTCTGGCTGCGCTTAGCCCAGTGGAGAATCTTAACCTCAACGTTGATGTACTGTTCGTTCTCATCATCTGGCATATTAGGCTTAACCTCAGGAATGTCAGGATAGCCAAGACCGCTGATGCTGTTTACAGAAAGATCGTACCAGTTGTTGCGGAGCACACCGTAGCGGCCGAGATATTTGACGTTATTTCCATCATAACCTTCACCAGCAGTCCAAGGAGTCATCTCGTTGAAGTGCTTGATGCGGGCGATGTAATAAGCCTCACCGTTCAGATATGTAGAGATACCGGTTTTAGCTGTCAAACCAAGCTTTTCGTTGATTGCGTTAACAACAGCCTCTTTAACCTTTGATGAAGCAGCTTCGCCTGAGTATATAATGTTTCCAGCCTCAACAAGATGCTGACCAGCCACACCGCTAATGTTTGAACCCTTACTAAGATCTACGCTATACTTATCCTGCTCGGCAGCATCAGTAATTCCCATAGCTGTTACAGCAACGGTCTTAATCTGCTGCGCAAGGTTTTCTTCGCTCCAGATAGCGGTATTGTTACCTATCTTATAGAATGTCTGACCTGATGTAAATGTATTAGGAGTGTAAACAGCCTTAAACACAACACGTGTAGTCTGACCCTGCATCATATTGGCAAGATCGAATGTGTTCTCAAGACAATACTGAGGATGATCATTACCTGTTTTGCCTGCAATATCATCTTTGCCAATCATATTGAAAGCGTCCTTGCAAGCAATCAGATTCTGAAGAGTAGCACCTGAATAGTTAGGATCTACGCCCCAATATACACGCTTGAAGGCAGAACTTGTTTCATCATAGAAACGAGGTGTACTCCATATATTGGCAAAACCATCAGTCAAGCTACTGGTCTGATGAACAGGGAAGGTTGACTTATTGGTAACGTCGAGCTGCCAAGCTTTGATTTCAACCTTGTCACCTTTGTATGTACCGGCAGCGATAGCGTAACCATCGGCATTAAATTTCTGCATTGTAACCTTAGCCAGACCACGCTCTACGTAAACTGTAGTAGCAGCCTTTGCTTCAGCTTGCTCACGTGATGCACAGATATTGGCAACTGGTACGAGAGTTGTAGGCTCTGCTGATGCATCGGTATACTTCGGAGCATTTGCCATAAAGATATAATCGGTTTTGATATAAGTTGCATTTGCATTTGCAGCATTTGCACTCCAAGTTGCATATGATTCGCCTGAAGTTGGCAACGTAACCTTAGAAGGAGCACCATCCACATCATTGTTGAGCAGAACCAATGCCTGATAACTGCCACCAACTTTAACACCTGAAAGCTGTACAGTAGCAGTAGCAGCTGTTGTTACACCGTCAGTCTTAATATCCTTCCATGGGTTCATGTTTCCAAGCTGGGCGCTTGTAACAAAATTGCCTTCGTTGTTGAAGATAAGGATTGTTCCGTTCTTAACCTCATATTCCTTAGCATCGCCTTCAGCAAATGAAGGCTCACCATCAGTTGCACGTGTAGCACGTGTCGTAGGCAGATTGATCGTGAATGAAGCATAGGCAGCACCGTCCTTGTTACCCCCATTGCCATCAGGAGCGAGGTTGTCGTTGCTTGAACAACCTACCAAGGCTGTAGCCATAACAGCCATACCGAATAGATTCTTAACATTTACCATAGTTAAAAAGTTTAATTGATTAAGTGATTATTTGATTTAGAATTTTACGTTAGCAATGCGCTGTGCATTAGCCTTGGCATCTGCCGAACCTGCGGCAGCAGCCTCAGCAAAAAGCTGACGAGCCAAATTATAGTCCTTCTTCATCACAGCCAACGCACCACGTGCATTCAATGCCTCGGCAGAGTTGCCGGCATGTTGCAGATGTCGAGCGGCTGACTCCATATCGCCTCTCTGCAAATCGGCACATGCCGCATTGAGATTGGCTGTAGAATCGTCGGGGAACATACGCACGGCAACGTCGAACACCTCATTAAACTCCGGCGAACCTGCCTTCATGGTCTGTGCCACAAGATACATCTCCTGAAGCGAAAGCTGCTGCGGACGAGTCTTGAGTATCTGCTTGGCTTCCTCTACCGAGAACGGCCTTACGGTATAGCTCACGGTATAGTCGCTGTGGCGCAGACGCGGATAGATATCGCTCATTATCACGGCATAATCCTGCGGATAGAGCTGACGGATGCGCTTGTCCTTGTCGTCGGGCGCAAGAGTGGAGTTGGATATATCGAGTATAGCCTCCTTGTTTGCCAGCTGCGACTTGCCTACCAATCGGCTGAATCCGTCCCAGTCCTCCGGTGTGGAGTTTGAGCTATACAGCTTGGCATCAATAGGATACAGACGGGCTACATAATTCTTCAGAGCCGCAGCACGCTCACGTGCCAGACGTTCGTTGTTGGCATAAGGACCGTCGGGCGAAGCATATCCATGTATGTTTATGCCCGTAATCTCTACATTCTTGTCGTTGCGCACAAGGTCGACGGTCTGAGTTATCTTTGCCAACTCACGTGCATTGTCGAACAAATTCTCAACAATATCGGTCTTGTTGACACGGAAGCTAAGATAAGCCTCGCCCTTCTCAGCACGCTGCTTGCGAGCCTCGGCTGCAGGACGCACAAATGTAACGGCTGGTTTCCATGCCCCCAAATTGTCGATTGTGGCAAGCTGGAAGTTGTCGAGATTCTCCTTGTCGCCACATCCGCAAATGTCTTGTGTTGTGAGCAGATTCAATTGCTCCGACTCAAACGGGCGGTTGCGTGTAATGGTCTGGCTGTAGCTTACGCTCTGCTCAGTTCCGTTCTTGCGCAGTACAATCAACGGCTGCTGGCTGGCAGTGGCAATTGAAGCCATTTCGCCGCTGCGCTCCATGCGTATCTGTTTCGATCTGCCATTGATGATGATTGGAGTAAGGACTGTCGTGTCGCCGTCGGCAACAAGCATCGGAGTGAAAACAAGCTGCTGTTCGGCCTTCAGCTTCAGGTTGTTGAGGTTGAGGTTGAACGCCACATCCACTTTGTTGCCCTCGACACGGGTCTGCAGATTGTCAATGGCTACAGCTCCGGAGGCAAGCGTCTGTGCCTTTGCCGAGCCGCACGAAGCAGCTCCAATCAGGCACGAAATGATGATATGTGTAAATGAATTCATCTTCATAATGCTGTTTAAAAAATATAAATCATACTGAGAGCTGCCTTTGTAGGTCCGACATAATTGCGGTGGTTGTCCTCCAGACACTTGGCACAGCGTCCGTACAGCTTGTACGGGCTATAGGCATAGCCCACACCTACCGATGCCTCCATGTTCCAATGGCGCGAGAGCAGCCATTGATAGCCATATGTGACACCGGCACCTATATACCATCCTTCATAATGGCGTCCGCGTTTTGTCTTGGGCAGTGTGCCGAAGGGCAAGTCGACGTTCTTGATGTTATATTCGCCGGCAAGAGCATGCACACCGAAGAAACTGCCGCCGAAGCGTTGGCATGTCCACCAACGGTATTCGGGCTCTACGTTCCAGAAACGCACCTTCTTGCCCCCAGAGAATTCCCAAGGGTTGATAGTAGCAAACAGCTGTGCCGTCTGCTTCTCGGCTATGCCTATCTCAACGCCTGCGTTGAGCGATGTTGTAGCCCAACCCAAGAGGTTGGTCTTCAATGCCACGTCCTGCGCTGTTGCTGTGCCTGACGTTGCGAGTAGCATCATTGCCAATATGAACATCTGTTTCATCATTTCAGGCTTTTGTAATAATTATTTATATTTGGTTTAAGTTTTATTGTCTTCTACAGCATTACATATGAATGTTTTTGTGTCTCCAGTAGCATTTTATATGAATGTTTTTGTGTCTCACGTCTATTGTCTTATTGAAAGTCTTGTGTCGTTTTTACAACGCAAAGATATGACTATAATCAAAAGCCTGTATCTAATTATTATCAAAAAACAACCAGTTTTTTATGCAAACGTTTGCATAAAACACGTTTTATTTCGCCTTCCATGCTTCAATGATGATAAATGATAAAGGAGAATGGCGACAATAATTATTGACATTGAACAGACAAGACGTAGTGGAGAAACAGTGGACAAAACAAACAGAAAAATATACAACAAACAACTGCAAATACTCGCCATGCAAGTTGGCAACTCTTTATGCCATAGAACTGTTGCATAAAAAAAATGAAAAATCACTATACGTGCATACGTATATAAAAAAGCATCGCAGATACCGCTTTACAGGCAAAGCTGAACGGTTTGCATGTTGGCTGCGACCGAATAGGGAGCAGCCAAAGAGGGTATGTCAAAATAGGAGTTAGAGGAAGTTTGGGCTTTGCCCGTAGTTAACAGAAGTTAGCGGACGTATGTATAAATTGCTGAAAATAAAGCATTTGTCCGTAAACTTCCATCCATCGTAGATGGATTAACTTCTTCTTAACTTCCTCTAACTCCTAT
>URQS01000018.1 GCA_900550035.1 uncultured Prevotella sp.
GTATATTACTCACCTGTGACAATACACGACGTACTTCTTCTCGCTCACGGTCACAAGCCTCACGTTCCTCACCATACAAATCGAGTTGAGGATGACGGCGGGATTCTTCCTTGGAAATCCATTCACGTCCATCATTTACTAGACTATCAATATCGTTAGCATCTTTAGCAATACCTATGGTAACCAACTCTTTATAACTGCCTTTTGTTTTTTCCGCAACTACAATACTTATTGTTCCGGAGCGATTCTTCTTTTTTTTTGATAAACATAGTTAAAAAAACTTTTGCGTACCCCAAAACAAGGGTACGCAAAGATACAAAATATTGTTTTTCAATCAGTTATAAAATACGTATTTTTTGAGTGACGAAGTCAGGAGAAATAAAACAATCGCATGACACATAGTGAATAGGAGGAAAACGAATTCGTTTTCCTCCTATTTTTTTGCATTAATCTTCGATTTGCATTATCTTTGTAAGCAGAATTAACAAAACAACAAAAAAATCACATGACAACAACCATTATTATCTTGATTCTTTCGGCTGTGTTCTTCGCCATGGGCAAAGTTCGCTCCGACCTCGTCGCATTGTGCGCCCTCGTCGCCCTACTGCTCACTGGAATACTCACTCCGCAAGAAGCCCTATCGGGATTCTCCAACTCGGTGGTAATAATGATGGTGGGACTGTTTGTCGTGGGAGGCGCCATTGTGCAGACAGGACTCGCCAAAAAAGCATCGGGAAAACTAATGACATTGGCTGGCGACAGCGAACTTGGACTGTTTCTGTTGCTTATGGTAGTTACAGCAGTAATCGGAGCATTTGTGAGCAATACCGGAACTGTGGCACTTATGATGCCTATCGTTGTGAGTCTGGCACAAAAGGCCAAAATGCGCGCCAGCAGACTGCTCATGCCTCTTGCCTTTGCCAGTAGTATGGGCGGTATGCTTACGCTTATCGGTACGCCACCCAACCTTGTTATTCAGGAAGCGTTGACCGAGAACGACTTTGAACCATTGAAGTTCTTCAGTTTTCTACCCGTAGGCATAGTCTGCATAATCGTAGGCATAGTGGTGCTACTTCCGCTGAGCAAGCACTTCCTCAATGGAAGCAAGCAACGTCAAGAAGGAGAGACTGGAAAGAAGCGTGCCAAGTCGCTCGACGACCTTATGGAAGAATACAACCTGAAGGACAATCTGTCGGTGTTCACTGTGGGCAAGCTATCAATAGCTAACAATAAAACGCTTGCAGAGCTTGACATTCATCATCGCTACGGACTTACCGTACTTGAAGTACGCAGAATAAAACAACCACGTTCACCTCTGATGAAAGAAGTAGAACAGCGTCTTGCAGGTCCTGATACCAAGCTCACCGAAGGCGATATAGTATACGTAAGTGGTGATCCTGCACAAGCTATGCAGTTCGCTGCCGACATGAAGCTCAACAAGACAAGTGAGGAACTGGCTTTCTACGACATTGGTATAGCCGAGGTAGTGCTGATGCACAACTCACGTTTGTGTGGCAAAACTCTTAAAGAGACTGGATTGCGCCGTCTGTATAACGTCAATGCACTTGGTGTGCGTCGTGGCGAGAACTACATAACAGACGGCCTTGCAGACATGACTTTCCGTCAAGGTGACATCATTCTGATACAAGGCAAATGGAAGAATATCTCGCGCATAGCCGACGTGGCCGACGGCATAGTTGTGATGGGACAACCATTGGAAGAGGCATCTCGCGTGACACTCGACTACAAGGCACCGCTCGCAGCAGCCATTATGCTATTGATGATTCTTACCATGGTTTTCGACTTCATACCCGTAGCCCCTGTCACGGCCGTTATGGTGGCAGGACTGCTTATGGTTATCACGGGCTGCATACGCTCGGTAGAAGCTGCATACAAGACTATAAACTGGGAGAGCATAGTGCTAATCGCAGCCATGCTGCCCATGTCGGTGGCATTGGAAAAGACAGGAGCATCGGCAATGGTAGCAAGTCTTCTGGCCGACAACCTCGGACAGGCAAGTCCTTATGCTCTGCTCGCTGGTATCTACTTCACCACATCGCTTCTGACAATGTTCATCAGCAATACCGCTACAGCTGTACTAATGTCGCCCATAGCACTTACGTCAGCAGCAGCAATAGGCGTAAGCCCCTACCCCATGCTCTTTGCCGTGACATTGGGAGCAAGCATGTGCTTCGCATCGCCATTCTCCACACCACCCAACGCACTCGTAATGCAGGCCGGAGGCTACTCGTTTATGGACTACATCAAGGTGGGACTGCCGTTGCAAATCATAATAGGACTGGTGATGATCGTAGTGTTACCGCTTATTTTCCCATTCTAAATAAAAAGGTTGTGCAAATAATTGAGTAACTTTGCACAATAATATTAAAACACAATAATATATGCCATTAAGATTACCAGATAAACTCCCCGCCATCGAACTCCTCAAGCAGGAGAATATCTTCGTGATGGATAATTCACGAGCTACGAGTCAGGATATACGACCGCTTCGCATTGTTATTCTCAATCTCATGCCGCTGAAGATAACGACCGAAACCGATCTCGTGCGCCTGCTCTCAAACACTCCGCTGCAGATGGAGATATACTTCATGAAGCTGAAGAGCCACACATCTAAAAACACTCCGATAGAGCATATGATGATGTTCTATAAGGATTTTGATGTATTGAAGAACGAAAAGTTTGACGGAATGATTATAACAGGTGCACCTATAGAACATCTTGAATTTGAAGACGTGGGCTACTGGGACGAGATAACGCAGGTGTTTGAATGGGCTAATACTCACGTAACAAGCACTATGTACATCTGCTGGGCTGCACAAGCCGGGCTCTATTATCACTACGGTGTGCCCAAACACCAATTACCAAAGAAGAAGTTCGGAGTGTTCCGCCAATATCCTCTCACTCCGCATATTCCTTTGTTCCGTGGCTTCGACGACTCGTTCAACATGCCGCACAGCCGACATACAGAGGTAAGACGTGAGGATATAGAGAAGCATCTCGAACTGAGCATCATAGCCGAATCGCCAGAGAGCGGCGTAAGTATAGTGATGGCACGTGGCGGACGTCAGATATTTGTCACGGGACACATGGAATACTCACCATACACGCTCGACAGCGAGTACCGTAGAGATATGGGCAAACGCGACGATGTCGAGATGCCCAAGAACTACTATATAGGCGACGATCCAAGCCATAAGCCACATGTCACTTGGAGGGCTCACGCTAATCTGCTGTTCAGCAACTGGATAAACTATTACATCTACCAGGAGACTCCGTATAATATTGAAGAGATTGGGTAGAAGGAAAGCCCCACCACACGACTTTTTATTCAAGCATTATGAATCAAAACAATAAACTTCCACGCACCATAGAACTCCTCGCCCCAGCAAAGAATCTTGAACAAGGCATTATCGCCATAGACCATGGTGCCGATGCCGTGTACATTGGTGCCAATGAGTTTGGAGCGCGTCAGGCTGCCGGCAACAGTATCGAGGATATAGCAGAACTTGCCAAATACGCTCATAAGTTCGGAGCCCGTGTCTACGTAACAGTCAACACCATCGTATATGAAAACGAACTGGCAAATGCCAAGCAACTGCTACGACACATTGTCAAGGCAGGTATTGATGCCATATTGGTGCAGGACATGGCTGTGGTGGAGATGATGAAAGAGGTAGCCTCAGAACCAGAAATGCAGGGACAGCGCATGCCAGAACTACATGCCAGCACACAGACAGACAATCGATCGTCCGAAAAAGTAGCATGGCTCACAAGTGTCGGCTTCAGTCGTGTAGTATTGGCCCGCGAATTGTCGCTTGACGAGATACGCGAGATGCATAAGGCTGTACCACATACAGAACTTGAAGTGTTTGTACATGGAGCCTTGTGCGTAAGCTATTCCGGAGCATGCTATGCCTCACATCATTGCTTCGGACGTAGTGCCAATCGTGGCGAATGCGCACAGTTCTGTCGTCTGGCATTCGACCTTAAAGACAGTCGAGGCGATACAATACGCCGTGCGAGCCATCTGCTTTCGCTCAAGGACATGAAGCAACTCGATCGTCTGGAAGATATTATAGAAGCAGGAGCGACATCGCTGAAAATTGAGGGACGACTAAAGGATGCGGCTTACGTAAAGAATGTAGTTGCGGCATATAGCCAACAACTTGACGAAATAATTGAAGACAATCCTGGCAAGTACCGCCGTAGCTCATGGGGCAAGGCTGAATACTCTTTTATTCCTAACCTTGCAAAAACATTCAACAGAGGCTTCACACACTACTTTCTTGATGGTCGGCGCGATGACATTTCTTCGTTCGATACTCCTAAGGCAATGGGCGAATATGTGGGCTACGTCAAGGAAATAAGACGTGGGTCGTTCAACGTTGCAGGAACGGCCATGTTTGCCAATGGTGACGGTCTGTGTTTCTTTACTCCCGACCACAAGCTGCATGGCTTCCGTGTAAACCGTGTAGAAAACAACCGCCTCTTCCCGCTATCAATGCCAGAAGAATTAAAGGCTGGTATGGCACTCTACCGCAACAACGATATGGTGTTTGAACGTGCTATGGAGAGCAAGACTGCCGAACGCAAACTGACACTTGATATGACTATAGGTGTCGACTGTGGCAAGATTGTGCTCGAAGCAATAGACGAGACAGGACGCAAGGCATTTGCCACACTCGACGAACCGCTACAGGAGGCGCAGAAGCCACAAGGCGATAACATAATACGCCAACTCGAAAAACTGGGTAATACTATGTTCCGTCCTGGCAATACAAGACTGAATGGTGGTGTGGCAAGTCTGTTCATTCCATCAAGTAAGCTCGCAGCAATGCGACGTGAAGTGATAGCACAGATAGAGGAACAGCCTATAGACATGGGCGGAAATGAAGATGTGCGGAATAAGGCGTACGCAAGCAAAGAGGATAATACAGGCAACAAACGCTTTATTGAAGCAGAAAAGATTACTGCCGCCAATGTAGCCAACCACCGAGCTGAAGCCTTCTACGAGGAGCACGGAGTAAAGCATGCAGCCGCAGCCTTTGAATTGACCGACGGAGCACACTCTGGCGCAAAGATTTACGGCATACCACATGCCAACACTCCACTTATGACCTGCCGATATTGTCTGCGCTACGCTATGGGATTATGCATAAAAAGAGGTGGCAAGCAACCTACATGGAAAGAACCTCTATTCCTAGAGTCGGCAGACGGAAGACAGGTACGACTGACTTTCAATTGTGCGAAATGCCAAATGGAAGTTTACGCAACCGACTAACTTCATGCAGAAGAAAGAGACGTAACGAAAAAACGATAGATAATGATGAGAGCCAGATTGATTATAGTAATGATTGTCGGACTGATGACTTTGTCGGGGTGCTACCACACCAAGACAAGGCAACACGACGCATATACAACAACCAACACTATGAACTATGCCGACAGTTCGTTCTATAGTACTCATCATTACGCACAAAATTATAATTTCGTGGTGAAGAGCGACACGCTGTCATTGCTACGCCAGCAACCTGAGGAGAAACTCAACGGATTGCATACCGACTCTTTCCTCGTGAAGAGAGGCGACCATCTGGTAGTTGTAGACATTCGATTGCTAAAGAATGACCCGACCGATTCTGTATGGATACAGTTGGCTCGCGACCAATACACATTCGGATGGATACACGAAAGCCGACTTATGCAGTCGGTAGTGCCTGATGATCCTATATCGCAATTCATATCTACATTCTCCGACACACACTTGCTCGTGTTTCTTATCATTATTAGTGTAATAGCTATGAGTTATCTGGCTTACAGCATTAAGCAGAAACACGTGAAGGCAGTACACTTCAATGACATACACTCATTCTATCCCACTCTGCTCGCATTGACCGTTGCTATGGCAGCCACGTTCTATTCGAGCATACAACTGTTTGCACCTGATGTGTGGCGTCATTTCTATTTCCACCCATCACTCAATCCTTTCTCATTGCCTCCGATACTCGCCATTTTCATAGCATCGGTATGGGCTATGATAGTGATGGCAATAGCAACAATAGATGATGTCTACCACAAGTTGCCTTTCGCTCACGCTACACTCTACATGTGCGGTCTGGGAGCTGTCTGTGCAGCCAACTACATCATCTTCAGCGTGAGCACACTTTATTATATAGGTTACATATTACTTATAGCTTATATGACAATTGCTATAAGACAGTATGCCAAGAACAATTACTACCCATATGTATGTGGCAACTGCGGAGCCAGACTTCGACATAAGGGAGTGTGCGACAACTGTGGAGCTATAAACTCATAAGAATAATAGACTATTAAATAAAAAGCGACGCACCAAATACCAGAACGGCATAACGCAACAATTTGCCGATACTTATACTAATAAGCGAAATGGCAACATTGGCACGCATCAATCCGAGAGCTATCGTTATGGCGCTGCCAAGCAATGGCAAAAAGGCAAAGAATCCCATCCAGGCTCCTCGTCCAGCCATAAACTTTTCGGCTTTTTCAATACTCTCACGGCTTACATGCAGATAACGTTCAATCCATACAAGATTGCCCATCCTACCTACACAATAGTTAAATACCGAACCCAAGATGTTGCCTATCGTACCATAAACGACAAGCCATACCGGATCCAAGCCTGCTGCTTGCAAGGCCAGCATAACAGCCTCGCTGCTGAAGGGAAAGAAACTGCCAGCAAGAAATGCTGCAGCAAGCATTCCCCAATATCCCCAATCAACCAGAAAATTCAGAATCGTATCCATACATTACAAAATGTCAGAACAAGCGTAGCCACAAGCATTAAGCAGAATACGAGATTTGTTACCAACGAATTGGTGAGCGATATGAAATGGCCTATCAGAGGTGAAGCACTCACAATAAGAATTGCAAGAAGAAAATGCATATTTGTGGGCTGAAATATCATAAAGATAAGAGTAAATACAATCATCACCGAGAAGAAATCGAACAGCATTCGTGTACGTATCTTGTCACGATAATTGTTCAGTCGGAAGTTAATCATTCCAACTATTGCCAAAAGAGCGACGAATGCTATGGTAAGAATTTGCGCCAAAGGAACATCAAGCCATACCGACTGTGAATCCAAACACAGAAGAGCAGCAAAATGGTCGTCAAACAACGACAACTGATCGGTAAAGGCATAATAGCCTGCTGCAAACCAATAAGGAACCAACAGACCCAACAAAGACGCTACATAAATACGAGCGCAACCATTCATTATGTTTGTGGCCATCAACACCCATATTACAGGTACAAAATACAATATCTGCACATAGTAAATGCTGGCCAAGCCAAGCATGGCGAAAGCATAAAACACCCTGCCTACAGAAGCACGACTTTGGTAAGTACTGAAAAGAAACAGATAGAAAGCAATGAAGCACGTCTGCACAATGCCACACTTAATGTCAACAAAAAGAAAGTATGACATCACAGCCAAAACTATGAATGAGCACGACACCATACGACTGTAGATACGTATCAAGGCATTGGAGTTGTTGAGCTCCATCATTAAAAATGCAGAAACTGCGAGCAGAGCGAACTGTATCCACATATGCTCGCCAAACATACCACCCAACAGACACACTATAAAAGCATACACACCCGTTGCAGGCAACGAAATGCGGCTCTCGGCAACACGATTCTGAAATCTCATTCTTCTCATTCCTTTTAATATTTATCTAAAAAGCCCCACTTTACATTAAGCACCTATATAAGCTTTACACTTTATATAAAAAGCCCCACCCCATGCCTGTTATATTGGCATTTGCTCACTTCATCATACGGGGATGAAGGGCATGGGGCGAGGCTTATATATTTATTTACAGGTCCTGACCGATGTCACGACGGAAGTACTTGCCTTCGAACTCTATCTTCTGAGCCTCGGCAAACGATTTGGCAAGAGCCTCATCCTTGTCCTTACCATATGAGCTAACTGCAATAACACGTCCACCATTGGTAACAACGTCGCCATCCTTCATGGCTGTGCCAGAATGGAACACTACAGAACCTTCTACCTTGTCAAGACCATTTATGACATAGCCTTTCTTGTATGCTTCTGGATAACCACCGCTAACAAGCATAACGCATACAGCTGCACGAGGGTCGAACTCAATTGAACGCTTGTCGAGGTCGCCAGCTGCAACACCCTCAAAGAGGTCAACGATGTCGCTCTTAAGACGTAGCATTACGCTCTCGGTCTCAGGGTCGCCCATTCGGCAGTTGTACTCTATAACCATTGGTTCACCCTCTACATTGATAAGTCCGAAGAAGATGAAGCCCTTGTAGTCAATACCCTCTTCAGCCAGTCCCTCAACTGTAGGACGGATGATGCGCTCGTCTACCTTCTTCATCCAAGCCTCATCGGCAAAAGGAACCGGAGTAACGCTACCCATACCACCAGTATTCAAGCCGGTATCATGCTCACCTATTCGCTTGTAATCTTTTGCTTCTGGGAGAATCTTATAGTTTTTGCCGTCAGTAAGAACAAAAACAGAACATTCTATACCGCTAAGGAATTCCTCAATAACGACACGTGCTGAAGCATTGCCGAACATTCCGCTAAGCATATCTTTAAGTTCTTTCTTTGCCTCCTCAAGGGTTGGAACAATGAGAACGCCCTTACCAGCACACAGACCATCTGCCTTGAGTACATATGGAGCCTTGAGTGTTTCCAGAAACTTGAGTCCCTCTTCGAGTGTTGTACCGTCGAATGTCTCGTATTTGGCAGTAGGGATGTTGTGACGCTTCATAAAGCGCTTGGCAAAATCCTTGCTTCCTTCAAGCACAGCACCTGACTTTGAAGGACCTATTACTGGGATATTTCTGGTGCGCTCGTCGTCGTGGAATTCATCATATACGCCCTTTACCAACGGATCTTCTGGACCAACAACAACCATATCAACGCTATTATCAACACAGAACTGCTTCAGAGCCTCAAAATCATCGGCCTTAATAGCTACATTCTCACCTACTGCTGCCGTTCCGGCATTGCCTGGAGCGATGAAAAGTTTCGTACACTTATCGCTCTGTGCTATCTTCCATGCAAGGGCGTGCTCACGGCCGCCGCTTCCCAACAAAAGAACTTTCATTTTTATAATGTTTAATTATTAATAATTGGGGTATCAAATTATAATGTAAAATGTTTAGTGTCTAATGTTGATTGTAAGAATCTTATTAAGTCCTCAACAATTATAACATTAAGCACTAAACATTAAATATTTACTTCAAGAAATCGAAGAAATACTGGCTTATACGTTCATGTAGATGCGTGCTCTGATGTCCGCGCATATTATGCGGTTCGCCAGGATAGACAAAGAAGTCAGGCTGTGTGCCAGCTGCGATACAAGCCTTGAGAAATGTAAGGCAATGCTGTGGCACAACTGTAGCATCGTTGTCGCCAGTAATAATCTGTAAGCGACCCTTAAGGTCCTTAGCCTTATAGAGCAGTGAAGTTTTCTTGTAACCCTCGGGATTTGTCTGCGGAGTATCCATGTAACGCTCGCCATACATCACCTCATACCAGTGCCAGTCGATAACTGGGCCACCAGCAACACCTACCTTGAACACATTAGGATAGTTGGTCATGAGTGAGATTGTCATAAATCCTCCAAAGCTCCAACCGTGTACACCTATGCGGTCTGCATCTACATAAGGAAGACTTTTAAGATATTCTACACCCTTCATCTGGTCCTTCATCTCTTCCTGACCAAGCTGACGGAATGTAGCCTGCTCAAACTCCTTGCCACGGTTTTCTGAACCACGGTTGTCAAGGATAAAGAGAAGATAGCCCTTACTTGCCATATAAGTCTCCCAACCACGTGAACCGTAATGGTAGCTTGCATCAACATTATGAGCATGAGGACCACCATATACATATATAATAGTAGGATACTTCTTGTTTGGGTCGAAGTTAGTAGGCTTAACCATACGCCAGTACAAATCGGTCTGACCGTCGGCTGCCTTCACAGTACCACAACTATATTCAGGCACGTTGTAGCCCTTCCATGGATCTTCAGCCTTGAAATAGCTCAAACGGTTTCCGTTTTCGGTATTGACGATGGCAATATTACGAGGAACGGTAGGAGTGGTATAACGGTCAAAAACATACTGTCCGCTTGCGCTAAGTGTGGCTGTGTGCCATCCCTTACCACCATCGTCCATAAGAGTACGCTTGCCGTTGCGAGTGTCTACTACGAAGATGTTACGCTGTATCGGGCTAAGCTCGTTAGAAGCAATCACAACACTCTTGCGCTTGGCGTTGAAACCCAACACCTCAAGTACGACCCACTTGCCAGAAGTGAGTTGCTTGATTTCGAGCGACTCTGTATTGTGTGCCATACGGCTGCCAAGCTTGCCGAGTGTGCAGAGGTAGAGATGATTATAGCCGTCCTTCTGGCTCTGCATGAGGAACTTGGTGTTGTCCCATGGCAAGAACATAATAGGATGCTGCGGCTCAACATACTTCTCATCGGTCTCGCGATAGAGTTCACCAGTCTTCTCGCCGGTAGTAGCATCATAGCTTACAAGACGACAGTCGTTCTGGTCGCGGTTGAGTTCGAACATATAGATAGTCTTATCATCAGGACTCCATGCTATGTTTGTGAAATATCGGTCAGTTGGGTCGCCAGCCTTAAGATACACTGTATTGCCTGTCTTTGTGTCAAATACACCTACAGTAACCTTATGCGAAGTCTCACCCGTCATTGGATATTTATCGGGAGCGGCTTTGGCACAGCAAGTCTGTGTCTCGGGATGCTTGAAATAATCAATCTCCGGAATATCTACCTGTGGATAGTCGGTCACCATCGACTGGTCCATACGATAGAAGGCAAGCTTAGTGCCGCTGTTACTGAAGTAAGTGCCTTTGTGAATGCCGAATTCGTCGCGATGAACGCTTTGTCCGTAAACAATCTCACGTGAGCCATCCTTAGAGAGCTGCCACTCCTTTACGCCAAGGCGTAAGAAAAGATTGTTGTCACGCAGGATAGCCATAGCACCACTCTTATAGTTCATTTCAAGAACATTGTCGCCATCGCCTATCTCATGGCTGCTTACGAGGCTGTGCTTATTGAAGTCGACAACATAAATCTTGCTACCATTGCCCAACACAACTTCCGAGCGGTCGGCATTGGGGAACTGGGCATTGTAGAGCGAGCGTACCTTGATGTCCTTGGTGTTTGAAATCCATTGGTTGATTTCGTTTACCGAGAACAGCTTTGTCTCTTTGCCGGTCGACTTGTCTACTAGATAACACTCGGAAGCGTCCTGACGCACAAGCTGGTCGCCCCACCATGTGCAATAACGGTTCTTGGGCACCATGTTGTGGAAGTTCTTGCCACCGAAGTTAAGGTCTTCAAGTGTGAACTCCTTCTGCTGCTGGGCACTCACAGTCAAGGAGGCAAACAGCCCGAATAACAATGTAGACAGATACTTAATCTTCATTTTCAAATCTTTTTTTATTGAAACCTTTGCTACCTTTACGGTCGCTCTTAAATCCCTTACCAAACGACTTTTCGCCATCGCGTCCACGTCCAAAGGATCTGTCATCGTCACGTCCTCGTCCAAACGACTTTCCTCCACGCTTGCCAAACGACTTGTCATCATCACGGTCGAAACGCTTGCTTCCACCACGACGGTCGTCATTGTCCTTACGACGCTCCATAGAGCGGAACTTAAACGAACGTATGTCAGCCTCTGCATTCTCTTCGTCCTCATCAAGACGCTTCTTAAACTCGCGGTTCTTCTTGAAGCGATGCTTTTCGGCCATCTGTCGCTTCTCATCTTCGGTCTTTACGATGCCACCTTCCTGACGGAAATCCTTCATAGTGCCGTCGAAGATGCTGTACTTGCGAAACTCACACTCCAACGATCCGTTGTACACAGGAATCTTGATAGAAGGCTTCAATCCGATAGCTTCGAAACACTCCTGACGATAGCTCAGCACCCAAGCCTCGTTACCCATGAATGTGTGCTTCAGACGCTCGCCTATCATCTTATAGGTATTGAGCAGATTTGGAGTAGAGATACGCTCGCCATAAGGCGGGTTTACTACGAGAATGCTCTTCTCGGCAGGCTTTGTAAAGTCCTTGAAGTCGGCACAATCAATAGTAATGTCGTTGGTAAGACCGGCAGCACGCACGTTAAGACGAGCTGTATTGACAGCCTTCATGTCGATGTCATAACCATAGATATGGTGTGTGAACTCACGCTCCTGCGAGTCGTCATTATAGATAGTATCGAAAAGCTCGGCATCGTAATCTGGCCACTTCTCGAAAGCGAACTCCTTGCGGAACACGCCCGGACTCATGTTGTGGGCAATAAGAGCAGCCTCGATGGCGAGTGTGCCCGAACCACACATAGGGTCAATGAAGTCGGTCTCGCCCTGCCATCCGGTCATAAGAATCATACCAGCAGCAAGCACCTCGTTGAGCGGAGCCTCTACTGACTCTTGACGGTAGCCACGACGATGGAGCGACTCTCCACTTGAATCGAGCGACAATGTGGCAGCAGTCTCGGCAATGTGAATATTGAGGCGGATGTCAGGATTGCTCACCGAGATGTTAGGACGGGTACCTGTCTTCTCACGAAACTGGTCGACTATGGCGTCCTTCACCTTATAGGTAACGAAACGCGAGTTGCGGAACTCCTCAGAATAAACCACAGAGTCAACCGAGAAGGTCTTTCCTTTCTCGATGTACTGGCTCCAGTCAATCTTCTTGATTTCTTCATACACATCATCGGCCGAAGCTGCCTTGAACTTGGCGATAGGCTTAAGAATACGTATGGCTGTGTGAAGCTGGAAATTGGCACGATACATCATCTCCTTGTCGCCGGTAAACGAAACCATTCTACGGCCTATTTCCACATTGTTGGCACCCAACTGGGTGAGTTCTTTTGCCAGGACGGGCTCAAGTCCCATGAAGGTCTTGGCAATAAGTTCAAATTCATTCATTTTATTTCGATAATATTTTATTGTTTCTTGCGATTTTTAGCGATTTCTTACGGTAAAAACCATTTATCTGTTGCTGTTTATACGTGCTATTTAGCTTGATTGTCGTTGGGCTGTCTGCCGTTTGCCACGACATGATTTGGCTCAACATCCTCGGTCACCCACATATTAGCTCCTATTATGCAACCGTCGCCAATCTTTACGCGCCCAAGAATGGTGGCGTTTGCGTATATTATGACATCGTTGCCGATGATAGGATGACGAGGAATGCCCTTTATAGGGTTGCCGTTGCTGTCGAGCGGGAAACTCTTTGCACCAAGCGTGACGCCCTGGTAAATCTTCACATTGTCGCCTATAATACATGTTGCGCCAATCACCACACCTGTGCCATGGTCGATTGTGAAGTATTTGCCTATAGAGGCTTGCGGATGTATATCTATACCAGTTTCTGAATGCGCCATTTCGGTCAGCATTCGAGGAATCAAAGGTACTCCCAACAGAAAAAGTTCGTGTGCGATACGATAATTTGCAAGAGCCTTTATGATTGGATAACAAGCTATCACCTCGCCAGTATTGCAGGCTGCGGGATCACCGTTGTAGGCTGCTATGACATCTGTGCTGAGAGTCTCACGTATGGCAGGCAGACGTCTTATCAACTCAGTAGCCACCTTCTTGGCGTGCTCTTTAAGACTATCGGTAGGAATGGCCGAATCTGTATCCAAAAAACACAATCCGGCAAGTATCTGTTCTTTCAGAAGTCTGTAAAGACGCTCTATGGAAACTCCGATATGAAATGGAAGCGTGTCGGCATTGACACTCGAATTTCCATAATATCCCGGAAAGAGTATCGCTCTCGACAAAGATACGATTTCCTCGAGAACCGCTCCGGAGGGCAACGGGCAATTGTCTTTATGCGAATGAAACATTCCTTTACAAGAGTCGGGAGATGCAAGTTGTTTCACCATTAAAGCCAAAAATTGTGTCAAATTCTTGTTAACCATCAGTTGATTTGAGTATAATTTTTATTATAGAAATTACGGTTACAAAATTAACAATAAAAATTCACAAAGACAGCCATTTTCTCGATTTTTATTGGTCGCATCCTAAATTTAAAGCAACGATTTATAACACAACCTTACCGAAGGAATCTTTTTTCTTGGCCGAGGTAATAATTGTTTCCTCGGAAGAAAACAAAATTTTCCTCCCGAGTAAACAAAAAACAACACCAATCGGAGTGGCAAGCCCATACCATGCACTCTGCTATTTCATAGGTCATCAATTTCAGATTTTTACATTTTGACATTCTCTAATACCATTTGCGGTACGAACAACTTTATCACGAACTTGGCATCGGCATCATAATAGGCCTGTATTCCGCTTCCTCGCATTCCTGTAAAGTCTCCTATGTCGCGCATAATCTGACAACACACGAGATAGTCGAAATCGTCGGTATATGGAGTGAACAGCTTGTGGCTATCCACCCTTTCTGTGCATCTGTCCAATGTTGCGGTCAGCAGAACATAGGAATTGCCATAGGGCATGATGGAACGAGTCGGAGGAAAGCCTCCGTTTTTCCGCTTGAGTATGGCAAACAGATAATTTATCATCGTAAGTATTTCGTCCATCGAACCTATATGGTATCGGGTGTGTACGGTCTGATTGATGAGGGCTGTGTAGAGCATGCGGTAGTAGTTGGCAAGTTCGCGCAAAGAGACGAGTCCTTCCGGTGTCAATTCGTCGCTGTCAAGCACCTGTCTGATTCTTGACGGATAATACATAGTCTCGTGCTTGAGCGACGACAGACAATTGTCCACCACACTATTAGAAACATACAGACGGTCGCACTCCATGGTCTGACGACGCAAGACATCTCGGGCGAGTTCCTCCTGTTCATACATTTCTTTCTCGCGAATCAAGTCTTCCCCCACGCTATTACGTATGGCTTTCACCACATCGTGTAATTCCTTCGGTCGGCGGTCGGTAGTACGTTTTGCGTTTTTATCAAGCGAACCTTCAGGCCACAAGATGTCTATACGTTTCAGTTTCTCCTCTGATGGTATTGTCTCGTCTGCCAACACACGGTTTATCTCAGCTATCTTGTCTACACACAGACGGTAATACATACGATGCCGGTAATAGAGGAGATAGTAGGCGGGGAAAATGCTCACAAACATCACTATGAGCATAATCATGGCAACACTACGGTTGCTTTCAGCCTGCTGCATGGTCTTCACATACGACGCAATGGTGTTGTCGGCACTACACTCGCGGAAGAGCTGTATGTAAACGGCATTGTTGTACGAATACAGATTCCAGTCGTGTAGCGCCAAGGCAGCCACGGCAGTCTCGTTGCGCACGTCGAGTATTGTTCCGTAATTGGCTTTCACGCTGTCACGAAACCATTGCAGTTCGGCAGCAACAGCAGGATAGTCGCCGTTGAGTATCATCAGCCTTTTCCTTCGGGATGCGTTCGGGATGCGTTCGGGATAAAGTCTGTTGAGCAGACTTATGCAACTGTCGGCAAATACAACAGTACGATTATACTGTCCCTTAATATTACAGTTGTAGGCGCTGTCGGCATAGGCTCTAGCTCTGGATTCCATTTCTGCGACATTAACAAAACGTTCGGTTGAAGCAAACGTCATAACACATTGATACACAAACAGTACAGTAATAGTCAGAACACGCTTCACACCCTTGGGCAGACGAAAGAAAAAGCGGCTGCCCTGCCCCACTTCGCTTTCTGCCGAAATAGAGCAAACGCCGAATATAGAACTTGTCTTGCGATACTTGTCGATAATTCCCTTGCAATTGATAAGTCCGAACCCGTGTCCGCCTTCCGTCTTATCATTGGTTGAATCTTTTATGATTTTTCGGGTGAAGAGTCCGTCAAGCTGTTCTTTACTCATTCCACTACCATTGTCGGCTATGGATATTTCCACATAGTCGTCGGCTTCCTCGGCTGTGACCTTTACCTCACCACCTTCTGGAGTATATCGGCGTGCGTTTTCGGCTATGGTATTGACCATGAATAAGGTAAGTACCGGGTCGGCTTTTACAACTGCATCATTACCGTCGACATGGAGTGTTATTCCATGACGCAGATAGTCAGTCGCATTTCGTCTGATTACGTCAAACACGTCCTTAACCATAAAGCTCTTGATGTTAAGTTGAAGTCCGCCCTGCTTCAGGCGAATCCACTTGGTAAGTTGCTGGTTGCACTCGGCTATGGAGTCTACCAGTTGGCCTGCATAAGCAAGGTGTTCGTCGCGCGACTCAGGAGTACAATTTCCCTCAGACACAATATCAAACTCACGCGTCAATCGATTGATGAGCGGAACCACGCTCGAGGCAATCATTATCTTAGTGCGCTGTTCGACGCTTATTTCGCCATAATGTTCTTTCTGGCTTTTCTTCATGCTCGCCTCGTCTTCAGTCTCTTCTATCTCCTCCTGCTTCTCCTCATACTTGGCCTCACATTTCTGCTTCCATTCGTCCAGAGGCGCCAGCAACTTGTCGGTCGATACCATTCTGCGTTGCTTGTGGCGCAGATATCCGAAATATGACAGCAATCCAATGATAATGGCTATCAGCACTATTACGGCCACAATCATAAAGTCGAGCTGGCGCAGGGAAAACGACAGCTGCTCGGCTCGTGCCTCAAGCAGCCTATCCTGTCGGGTGCGTTCCTGAAGATCGAGATAGATGTTGCGGTTGTAATCGCTTCGTTGCTTGTCGCCCATTGCCGAGCACACTATCGACATCTGCTCGCGTATTGAAGCCACAAGGTCGGGCGCAGCATTTATTGCCGTATCCTTCTCCAGCGCATTCGTCAGACAAGCATAAGCCGAATTGTAATCGCCAATATTACGATAAGACGTGGAAAGCGTACGCCACGCTCCCGATATCTGGTAGACGTCACCATAAGCTTCGAAAAGTGTCAACGCACGTTGTGCAAGATTGCCCGAAAGCAGGCTGTCAGGCATCTGGTCGACGTTAACAAAGTCTATTTCCTGCATGTTGTCGGCTGTCAGCCTGCGTCTGTCGTCGTCGTTCTGCAGGTGCTCGCTTATTGCCTGTAGGGAGTTGGCTTCCCAATATCGGTAATGATACTGTCGCGACAAGAGATAGCACCTCATAAGATTGTCGAATTCGGCCTGCACAACCCGCTCATGAGTCGTGCCCGAAAGAATTCCTCCCGAACCTACATTATAGTAATAAGCCAGCAATTGGGCCGTATCCCTCACTATGTCGCCACCCGCATCAATCGACATCAAAGCCTCGGTAGACAGGCGTAGCTGCCCCAAGTAATAAAGATAAGCCGAATAAACTATTGCGAATTCGCTTCGGGCGTAGATGAGTCGGGCACGCTGGCGCTCGTCGAGCAACCCTTCGTCCTCGTGTATCCGTTTAAGGCAGTCTTGAGCATGCTGCAGATAATGATAGAAGTTCTTGTTCTCCGAACGGCGCTGGCACAGGCGCATAAGCTGAACATCGCTCACAAGCTGTTCTATCTGATTGTCAGTCTGTTCGGGTATGCTTGTAAGTATAGTGAAGGCCCTGGCGTAGTTCATACGGGCTATCTCTACAAATGCCAGATTGTTCAAGGCTTCGGCACGCCCGTCGTCATAATTTTGCGAGAGTTCAAGCGCACGTTTGGCATACGCTCGTGTGGAATCCAGATTCCGGTAATGATAGCTGTACGAAACCTCGTTCAGCCTGTCCACCTCTGCACGATTGCCCGTATCGGAGCACGCCACCGATAGCAAAGCCGCCACCGCCAACGGCAATAACGTCAGGAGGGTATGAATATATCTGTAGAGTATTGTCTGTATCTGCATAAGTTGTTATAGGGAAGCTTAAGTTATAATAAGAACAAGCGTTCATGACCTTGGCCTTTTAATGCAAATTTAAGTATAAAAATCGGAAATGACATTATGTTGTTACATAAAAACACGGTTTCCAATATGTACGCCACGGAATTTGGGCTTTTTTTATTAATTTTGCACAATCGAACACAATAAAAACATTATATATTATGGATATAAAGAAATCAGAATTCACAATATCAGCAGCTACAGTAAGCCAATGTCCTAAGGACACAAAGCCCGAATTCGCCTTCATCGGCCGTTCCAACGTTGGCAAGTCGAGCCTTATCAATATGCTCTGTAATCACAAGGGACTTGCCAAGACTTCGGCTACTCCAGGCAAGACTTTGCTCATCAATCACTTTATAATAAATAATGAATGGTATCTTGTCGACCTTCCTGGCTACGGATTTGCCAAGCGCTCGAAGACCGTACAGAAGAAGCTCGACCAGATGATAACATCGTACATACTCCAACGCGAACAGCTCATTAACACGTTTGTGCTTATCGACATACGCCACGACCCTATGAAGATTGATACAGACTTCATCAACTGGCTTGGCGAAAGCTCTGTACCCTTTGCCATCATCTTCACCAAGGCCGACAAGCTCGGAACCGTCAAGGCCAAGCAGAACGCAGCCAAATGGATGAACTCGCTCAATGAGCAATGGGAAGAGTTGCCACCTTATTTCATTACAAGTTCGGAGAAGAAAACAGGACGTGACGAGGTGCTGACCTACATCGAAGACATTCTGAAATCACTTAAGGAGGGAGAATAACAGAATATGACACCAATACTTGACGTTCAAAATGTTTCAAAAGCCTTCGGGGCACACGTACTCTTCGAGAACATCTCATTCTCGATAGGCGAAGGCCAGCACGTAGGACTCATAGCCAAGAACGGTACGGGCAAGACCACCTTACTCTCGCTCTTGTCAGGCAAGGAGCCTGTCGATTCGGGAAGCATCATATATCGTAAGGATGTACGCGTGAGTTTTCTTGAGCAACAGCCTAAGTTCGACCCCGAAGAATCTGTGCTCGATGCCTGCTTCAACCACAATGGCGACCCCGACAAAATTCTCAAGGCAAAGCAGATACTTACGCAGCTGCGCATTACCGACCTCAATCAGCCTATGAGCCAATTGAGCGGTGGACAGCAGAAACGCATAGCCCTTGCAAATGTCCTCATTACTGAGCCTGACCTGCTTATACTCGACGAGCCAACCAACCACCTCGACCTCGAGATGATAGAATGGCTCGAAGGCTACCTCTCAAGGGGCAACAAGACGCTCCTGATGGTGACACACGACCGCTACTTCCTTGACCGCGTTTGCAACCTCATTCTCGAACTCGACAACCATACCATATATTCCTATCGCGGCAACTTCCGCTACTATATGGAGAAACGTCAGGAGCGCATCGATGCCACACGTGCCGAAATAGAGCGTGCTAACAATCTGTATCGTCGCGAACTGGAATGGATGCGCCGACAGCCACAGGCCCGTGGACATAAGGCACGCTACCGTGAGGAGGCGTTCTACGACCTCGAAGCCAAGGCTAAGCAACGCATGGAAGAACGACAGATGCGACTCAAGTCGAAGAATGTGTATATCGGCTCGAAGATATTCGAGTGCCAGTATGTATCTAAGGCTTTCGACGAGAAGGTCATACTGAAAGACTTCTACTACAACTTCCAGCGCTTCGAGAAGATGGGAATCGTCGGCAACAACGGTACGGGAAAGTCCACGTTCATCAAGATGTTGCTCGGCGAGACAGGACCCGACAGCGGACAGTTTGACGTAGGCGACACGGTAAGGTTCGGCTATTTCTCGCAGGACGGCATGAAGTTCAACGACCAGCAACGCGTAATAGACGTAATATCTGACATAGCCGAATACATCGACTATGGCGGAGGCAAGCACATCACGGCAGGACAGCTGCTGCAACACTTCCTCTTCACCCCCGAGCAGCAATACGACTATGTGTACAAACTGTCGGGTGGCGAGCGCCGAAAGCTCTATCTGTGTACAGTACTGATGCGCAACCCCAACTTCCTCGTACTCGACGAGCCTACCAACGACCTCGACATACAGACGCTGGAGGTGCTGGAGGAGTATCTGCAGGACTTCCCCGGATGCGTCATCATCGTGTCGCACGACCGATTCTTTATGGACAAGATTGTCGACCACCTGCTCGTATTCCGTGGCAACGGTGAGATAAAGGACTTCCCTGGCAATTACACCCAGTTCCGCGAATGGGAGTCGTTAAAGCCCAAGGCCGAATCAGCCGACAAGCCTAACACCACCTCAGAGAAGAAGGAGAAAAGAGAGTTTGTAGGCGAGCAACGACGCAAAAAGACGTACAAGGAGAAATGTGAATTCGAGCGCCTTGAGAAGGAAATTGCGGCACTTGAACAAGAGCAGAAGGCTATAGAAGAAGAACTTTGCAGCGGAACGCTATCGATAGAACAGCTTACCGAGAAAAGCAAACGCCTGCCTATCGTCAAAGAAAACCTCGAAGAAAAGGAAATGAGGTGGCTCGAACTGTCTGAAATAGACTAAACGATGCGTTTTTTCAGAATTATTAAAAAATAAAATTGCCTAAAGATTAACGCATATAAATAATTTTGCGTAAGTTTGCAACTGTTACCAATAACCTGACGAAATTACACATTATATATGATATACGTAGCTTTAAATAATACCAGACCTAAAAGAAGGCTCACATTCTATCTCGCCATGGAAGAATATATTGCCCGCCACCTCGACAAGGGCGAGTATTTCTTCATGTGGCAGGTTGCCCCGACTGTTATCTTCGGACGCAACCAGCTCATACAGAACGAGGTGAACATAGAATATTGCCGACAGCACAACATACAGACATATCGTCGCAAAAGCGGAGGAGGCTGCGTCTATGCCGACATGACCAACATCATGTTCTCGTACATAACACCCGACGAGAATGTGAGTCTGACATTCAGCAAATATATAGATATGGTGTCGGAAATGCTGCGCAAGCTCGGAATACCTGCCGAAACAAGCGGACGCAACGACATAATGATAGAAGGACGCAAGGTGTCGGGCAACGCCTTCTATCACATACCCGGACGCAGCATAGTACACGGCACCATGCTATACGACACAAACATAGAGAATATGGTAGGCGCAATAACGCCATCGTGCGAGAAACTCGTGTCGAAAGGAATACAAAGCGTGCGCCAGCACATCACACTCCTGAAGGATCACATCAGTCTGGACATAGAAGAGTTCAAGGACTTCACACGACGCAACCTTTGCGACAGCGAAATCATTCTCGACGACGAAGCAATAGCCGAAATAGCACACATCGAAGAAGAATACCTCACACCCGAATTCATCTACGGCAACAATCCAAGCTACAACATAACCCGTAGCGGACGCATTGAGGGCGTAGGCGACTTCGTGATAAGCATGGAGATGAAGAACAATGTGATAAAAGACATCGACATCAAGGGCGATTTCTTCCTCGTGGGCGACATCGGACAGCAGATTATAGCCAAGCTGCAAGGCACAGCCTACACTATGGATGCAATAAACGCATCCCTGCCTGACCAGCTCGACAACGTGATTCTCAACCTGAAGAAGGACGACTTTGTCAATCTTCTGACGAAATACCCCAACAACTAAAATAAAGAAATATCATTAAACCTTACAAATACTAATCTTTTATGGAAAAGAAAACGTGCCTTTATGACAAACATGTAGCTCTCGGAGCCTTGATGCAACCCTTTGGCGGTTTTATCATGCCAATCCAGTATTCAAACATCGCCGACGAGCACAACGCCGTACGCCAGCATTGCGGAGTGTTTGATGTTTCACACATGGGCGAAGTGACCGTAAAGGGTCCTGACGCCGAACGATACGTCAACCATATCTTCACCAACGATGTGCGCGGAGCCGAACCAGGCAAGATTTTCTACGGAATGATGTGCTATGAGAATGGCGGAACCGTTGACGACCTGCTCGTGTACAAGATGGCTGAGAACGACTTCTTCCTCGTAATCAACGCTGCCAACATCGACAAGGACGTAGAATGGATGGAAAGTCATCTGGAGGGATACGACGTGGAGTTCAAGAACTGCTCGGAACAATACGGACAGCTTGCCGTGCAAGGTCCTGAGGCAGAGCAGGTGGTAGAGGAAGTATTGGGACTGGCTTGCAAGGAGCTAATATTCTACACAACCAAGACCATCGACGTAGCTGGTGAGACAGTTATCATCAGTCGCACAGGCTACACAGGCGAGGACGGATTCGAAATATACGCTTCACACGCCTACATCAACGAGCAATGGGACAAGCTGCTGGCCTCAGGCCGTTGCAAGCCTTGCGGACTCGGATGCCGCGACACATTGCGCTTTGAGGTAGGACTTCCACTCTATGGCGACGAACTTTCCAACGAGATTTCACCCGTAATGGCAGGATTGAGTATGTTCTGCAAACTCGACAAGCCCGAATTCATCGGTAAGGAAGCACTCGTAGAACAGAAGACCAACGGTGTAAGCAAGCGAGTGATTGGCATCGAGCTAAGCGACCGAGCCATTCCACGCCACGGCTACAAGATTCTGCACGAAGGCGAAGAGGTTGGCGAGGTGACCACAGGCTATCATACTATTTCTACCGACAAGTCGGTATGTATGGCTCTTGTTGACGCACGCTATGCCAAGCTCGGCACAGAACTTGAGGTACAGATCCGCAAGAAGACTTTCCCCGGCGTAGTGGTGAAGAAGCGCTTCTACGACAAGCATTACAAGAAATAATTAAAACTAATAACTTATATATAAACAACTAACAACTAATAACATTTATGGCAAAAGTAATTGAAGGACTCTACTATTCTGAGTCACACGAATATGTAAAGATAGAAGGCGATTTTGCATATGTAGGCATCACAGATTATGCCCAGAACGCACTCGGCAACGTGGTTTATGTCGACCTTCCCGAAGTGGACGACGAAGTTGAGGCTGACGAGGATTTCGGCGCAGTAGAGAGCGTTAAGGCTGCAAGCGACCTCATCTCGCCCGTAACCGGTACTGTAGTAGAGGTGAACGAAGCCCTCGAAGACAAACCCGAACTGCTTAACGAGAATCCGTTCGAAAACTGGATCATCAAGGTTAAGCTCTCTGACACAGCCGAGATTGACAACCTCATGGACGCACAGAGCTATGAGGATTTCTGCAAGGCATAAAGAAATCTGAAATCTTACGGATACAACAAGTCAAGGAGTAGGGAATCAGGAGAATAGCGGAACGTTTAGCATAAGCAAGGACTCCGCACTCCCGGTTCCCAGTTTCTGATTTACTGTATACTCCCCATTCCTAACTATTAATATCCCCTAATCAAACTATGAACTTCAAGTATTTTCCCCATACCGAGGAAGAGATAAAGCAGATGCTTGCGAAGGCCGGAATGGAGTCGCTCGACGACCTCTACTCTGACGTGCCCGAACAGATACGTTTCAAGGGAGAATATGACTTGCCCGAACCCTTGAGCGAAGCAGGCATACGTACATTCTTCGAGAAATTAGGCAACAAAAACCAGCGTCTCACGGTGTTTGCCGGAGCAGGATGCTACGACCATTACACTCCGGCAATAGTGCCAAACATCATCTCACGCTCTGAATTCCTCACAAGTTACACTCCTTATCAGGCAGAAATTTCGCAGGGAACACTCCATTATATATTCGAATATCAGAGTATGATGGCAGAATTGACAGGTATGGACATTTCCAACGCGTCAATGTACGACGGATCTACCGCTACAGCCGAGGCAGCAATCATGGCTATGGCTTCGACAAAGAAGACCGATACCGTGCTGATTTCTGGCACAGTAGACCCGAAAATCGTAGATGTTGTTAAAACTTACGCACATTTCCACGGATTTAACGTAGAAATGATAGCCCAAAACGAGGGTGTTACCGACAAGGCGCAGATGGACGAGCGTCTTGGCAAGGGTGGCGTGGCTGGCGTTATCGTACAGCAGCCTAACTATTTTGGCATAGTGGAAGACTACGCAGGATATGCAGATTCTTGCCACGCCAACAAGGCCCTGTTCGTAATCAACAGCATAGCTGCCGACCTTGCCCTACTTAAGACTCCAGGCGAATGGGGTGCCGACATAGCTGTAGGCGACGGACAGTCACTGGGCATCCCGATGGCGTTCGGAGGTCCGTCAGTAGGCTATATGTGCTGCACAGAGAAACTGATGCGCAAGATGCCTGGACGCATCGTCGGACAGACTCTTGACAATCGCGGACAACGTGTATTCGTACTCACTCTGCAGGCTCGCGAGCAGCATATACGCCGCCAGAAAGCCACGTCAAACATCTGCTCTAACGAGTCGCTCATGGCTCTCTTCGTCACCATTTATATGTCGGTTATGGGCAAGGAAGGGCTCAAGGAGGCTGCACAGATGTCGTACGACGGAGCACACTATCTGCACGACCAGCTGATAGAAACAGGCAAGTTTGAGGACAAATACCCGCAGGGCTTCTTCAACGAGTTCTGCGTAAGCTATAAGGGCAACGTTGACAGCTTGCAGAAACGCTTTATCGAAAACGGAATTTTGGGCGGCATAAAGGTCAACGACAACACCCTGATGTTTGCCGTAACCGAAAAACGCACAAAGCAAGAAATTGACCAACTCGTAAACATTGTGAAGGAGGAAACGCTATGAACAACCGTCTTTATGGAAATCTGATTTTTGAATTGTCGCATCCTGGGAGACGCGGTTATTCCCTTCCCCAAAACGAGTTTGGACATCATGAAGTGCCAGAAGCCATGCGACGCAACGATGACGCCCAACTGCCTGAGTGCGACGAGCTTACCGTTATACGCCACTACACTAATCTGAGCGCCAACAACTTCGGCGTAAACAACGGATTCTATCCGTTGGGAAGCTGCACGATGAAGTACAATCCTATCATCAACGAAGAAGTGGCTGCCATGCCCCAGTTTGCCGAACTGCATCCCTTGCAGCCAGAGCAGACATGCCAAGGAGCATTGCAGCTGTACTACGAGATGCAGAAGAGCCTGGCGGCAATAACCGGTCTTGAAGAGTTCACGCTCAATCCCTTTGCAGGTGCTCACGGCGAGCTTACCGGACTTATGATCATACGCGCCTACCACCAGAGCCGTGGCGACATGAAGCGTACAAAGGTGATTGTGCCCGACTCGGCACACGGCACAAACCCGGCTTCGGCTGCTGTATGCGGACTGGAAATTGTTGAGGTAAAATCGACAGCCGACGGCGTCGTCGACACGGAAGACCTGCGCGGACTGCTTGACGACACCGTAGCTGCCATGATGATGACCAATCCCAACACGCTCGGTCTCTTCGAGTGCAAGATACCCGAAATACAGCAGCTCGTACACGAATGTGGCGGACTGATGTATTACGACGGAGCCAACCTCAACCCGATGCTCGGCGTATGCCGTCCGGGCGACATGGGATTCGACGTGATGCACATCAATCTGCACAAGACATTCTCAACACCTCACGGAGGCGGTGGACCGGGTTCAGGTCCTGTAGGCGTACGCAAAGGTCTGGAGCAGTTCCTTCCCGTACCTAAGGTAGAAAAGGATGGCGACACATACAAGATAGTAGGCTGCGACGAGGGCAACATACACGTAGGCGAATTCTTCGGCAACTTTGCAGTAATGATGCGCGCTTACGCCTATATTCTCTCACTCGGCAAGGAGCACATACGCATGGTAGGACCACTCGCAACTCTCAATGCCAACTACGTGAAAGAATCGCTAAAGAACGTCTACGCCCTACCAATTCCTACCGTATGCAAGCATGAGTTTGTTTTCGACGGACTCAAGGACAAGTCAACAGGCGTAACTACAATGGACGTGGCAAAGCGCCTGCTCGACTACGGCTACCACGCTCCCACCATCTACTTCCCGCTTCTCTTCCACGAGGCCATGATGATAGAGCCTACCGAGAGCGAAAGCAAAGAGACTATCGACGCATTTATCGAAGTACTTAGACAGATTGCCGAGGAAGCTAAGACCAATCCAGAAGAGGTAAAGACCGCACCTCACAACACTCCTGTAGGACGTGTTGACGACGTATTGGCTGCCAAGCACCCAATCCTCACTTGGAAACAAATGAATCAATAGCATTTGAACCAACAACAGATATGATACATTCGGATTTAATTATCATAGGCTCGGGTCCGGGCGGCTATCGTGCCGCCCACCATGCTGCCTTGCACGGACTCTCGGTTGTTATCATCGAAAAGGCTGAAGCAGGAGGTACATGCCTCAATCGTGGCTGCATACCCACCAAAACACTCTGCAGGAACGCCGAAATAGTAGACACTCTACACCATGCCGATACATTCGGACTCATGGGCGATGGCTACACACTCGACTTCGGCCGCGTGATGGAACGTAAACAAGAGGTTGTTGGCCAACTGCGCAGCGGAGTGGAGACACTCATGCAGACACCAGGCATTACGCTTGTAAGGGGGGCAGCCTCGTTTGTTGATGCGCACACGGTAGCAGTTGGCGACGATCAGTACACGGCCGACAACATTATAATAGCCACAGGCAGCGATTCAAAATGTCCGCCTATAGAGGGAACCACATTGCCGGGAGTTGTCACTTCAACCGAACTGCTTGAAGTCGACCACTTGCCCAAGCGCCTGTGTATCATAGGCGCAGGAGTGATAGGCATGGAGTTTGCATCGGTGTTCAGCAGCTTTGGCAGCAACGTTACGGTAATAGAGTTTCTCAAGGAATGTCTGCCTGTGCTCGACTCCGACATTGCCAAGCGCCTGCGTCAGACAATCGGCAAGCGTGGTGTCGAATTCTACATGCAGTCGGCAGTAAAGTCGATAACACAGACCAATACCGAAGACGGAACCAAGCAGCTGACCGTAAGCTTCGAGAAAAAGGGCAAACCAGTTAATGTAGATGCCGACATTGTGCTCATAGCCACAGGCCGCAAGCCTTGCACAGATGGTCTCGCACTCGAACAAGCTAGCATAGAATACTCGCCCAAGGGTATAGTAGTAGACAATGATTTCCAAACTAATGTGAACGGTGTATACGCCATCGGTGACGTCAACGGACGCTGTCTGCTAGCACATGCTGCCACATTCCAGGGACTGCACGTGGTCAATCGCATACTCAACCGCCCCGATGACATCCGTTTCGACGTAATGCCATCGGCCATATTCACCAATCCCGAGGCAGCAAGCGTAGGATTGAGCGAAGATCAGTTGAAGGCCGAGCAGCGCGCCTACGAGTGTCGCAAGGGATTCTACCGCTCCAACGGCAAAGCACTCGCTATGAACGAGACCGATGGAATGATAAAACTCCTCGTTGATACAGCCGACAATCGGAGGATAGTAGGATGTCACGCATTTGGCGCACACTCAGCCGATATGATTCAAGAGATTGCAGCATTAATGAATAGCGGCACTACACTTCAGCAGCTTGCCAACATCATACACATCCACCCCACTCTTTCTGAGATTCTACACGATATGGCTTTATAATAATAAACTATATAAATATTCAAGTAGGAGGTAAATACTAATTATTGGTATTTACCTCCTACTTGAATATACTTAACCTCAGTACTTACGCCAAGTACTGTAGTAATCCTATTAAAGTACTACAGTAATCCTATTAAAGTACTACAGTAATCCAACGAAGATACTATAGCATCAATAGAAAGTAAAGAATAAAACGTAACAAAACAAAAACTCGTTGCACACCTACAATAGGAGAATATACAACGAGTTTTTAGTAATTACAAATAAATTTTAGCTTCATCTTTACATTTTCATACGGAACATATATTTCTAGCTATATGTCCTTTATGAATATTGCCTCAATGCAGCCAGCAATTCATTATTCTCCTTCTTCGACCCTACCGTTATACGCAGACAGTTATGGCAAAGCTGAACATTGTTGCGATTGCGCACAACGATGCCACGATCGATGAGGTAGTTGTAGATATGGGGAGCATCGCTCACCTTAGCAAGGAAGAAATTGGCATCAGTGGGATAAACCTTCTCACAGACGGGCAACTGGCCGAACGCCTCCACCATTCGCTCACGTTCCACAACGATAGTGCGCACCCACTTCTCCACCTCAAATGCATCCGAAAGACGCTGCACGGCAAAGTTCTGAGTCAGTTCGTTGACATTGTAAGGATACTTCACCTTATTGAACAGTTCAATTATCTCCTTGCTTGCAAACGCCATACCTAGACGAATGGCAGCACATCCCCAAGCTTTACTCATAGTGTTGAGCACTATCAGATTGGGAAACTCAGCCAAGCGTGTACGCCAAGCACGGGATTTGTTGAAATCAGAATAAGCCTCATCTACGACTACTATGCCGTCAAACATTGTAAGTATCTTCTCTATCTCAGCAGCATTGATAAGATTACCCGTAGGATTATTAGGTGAACATATCCATATTATCTTCGTACGGTCGTCGCAAACAGAGAGCATGGCATTGGCAGAAATCTGAAAATTATCATCGAGCAACACCTTTCGATACTCTACATCGTTGATATCGGCACAGACCTTATACATGCCATAGGTTGGCTCCATAGCCACTACGTTGTCAATCCCTGAACGACAGAAACACCTGTAGGCAAGATCGATTGTCTCATCACTGCCATTACCCAAGCAGACATTCTCAGGTGCAATGCCCTTTACACGCGCTAACTTCTCCTTCACCTTCATCTGCAGTGGATCGGGATAACGATTGAAGGGCGAGTTGTATGGACTCTCGTTGGCATCAAGAAACACATGGGCATCCATACCCTTGAATTCGTCACGAGCACAACTATAAGGAGCCAGACTCAGAATGTTGGGTCTGACAAGTTCATTAAGCGTTTTCATATTATGAATGAATTGAGTTCAGTTTGGCCATGCGCACACTCATAGCATTACCGTGTGCCTCAAGATGCTCGGCTGCAGCCATCACTTCAACCGCTCTACCTATAGAGCGGATGCCTTCTGCGCTGAGATGCTGAAATGTGACTTTACGCATAAAGCTGTCGAGATTGACACCATTGTAAGCCGTAGCATACCCATGTGTGGGCAAAGTGTGATTTGTTCCACTGGCATAGTCGCCGGCACTCTCGCAGGCATACTCGCCAAGGAATACGCTGCCGGCATTCACTACTCTCTCGGCCAGACACTCATAGTCGGCGGTAGCAATAATGAGGTGTTCGGGAGCGTATGCGTTGCTCAAGTCTATTGCTTCATCGGTATTCTGCACAAGCACAGCCTTGCTGTTTTCGAGTGTCTTCATTGCTATATCACGACGCGGTAACTGGGCAAGCTGCTGTTCTATCTGCTGCTGCACAGAGTCTATTTTCTCCTCCGAAGTACTGATAAGCAGCACCTGCGAATCAATGCCATGCTCAGCTTGCGAGAGAAGGTCGGCAGCCACAAACTCGGCATTGCTCTCGGCATCGGCTATTACGCAGACTTCCGACGGACCTGCCGGCATGTCTATTGCCACCTCATGAAGCGACACGTGCTGTTTGGCAGCCATGACATACTGGTTGCCTGGACCAAATATCTTGTACACCTTGGGCACCGTCTGCGAACCGAAGGCCATCGCACCGATAGCCTGCACACCACCAATCTTGAACACCTTGTCCACTCCAACCACATTGGCAGCTGCCAAAATTGCAGGGTTCACCTTGCCGTCGGCCATAGGAGGCGTGCAAAGCACTATCTCGCGGCAACCGGCTATTTTGGCAGGCGTGGCAAGCATCAGAACCGTAGAGAAGAGCGGAGCCGTGCCTCCCGGTATATACAATCCTACATGCTCTATGGGCAGCTGTTTCTGCCAACACACCACTCCAGACGATGTCTCGACCTTGCAGACCGACATCTGCTGAGCCTTATGAAACTTATATATATTATTGTGGGCAAGTTTAATGGCATCTAGGAGTTCACGGTCAATACTCGCCATAGCTTCGGTCTTTTCCTCTGTACTTACTATGAGCTCGTCAATCAAAGCATGATCAAACCGTGCCTCATACTCCTTGATTGCTTCGTCGCCTCTGAGTCGTACATCGTCGAGTATATCCGACACGGCACTATTTAGACTCGACACGTCCAGATGCGGACGCAGGCAGATGTCTGCCAATTCCGAACGATCGGGATATTTATATACCTTCATATTCTATATACGTCTAATTCATTATAAGTATAAAAACATCGAAATCATCTAAAGAATCATCTTCTCTATAGGTGTAACAAGTATACCCTGCGCTCCCAAATCTTTAAGCTTAGCTATGATTGACCAAAAGCGCTTCTCATCGAGTACGGTATGTACAGAGCACCACCCGTCTTCAGCAAGAGGAATTACTGTAGGACTCTTAATACCAGGCAGAACTTTGATTATTTCGGGTACATTAGTCTTGGGAGCATTCATCATCACATACTTCTTGTCTTGAGCCGAACGTACCGCCGAGAAACGGAAAAGCATCTCGTTGAGTATCTGGTGCTTCTCATCGTCAAGATTCCAGTTGCCAACAAGCAACGCCTCGCTGTGAGTGACGATTTCCACCTCGCGAAGATTGTTGCTCACAAGTGTACTACCAGAACTAACAATATCGAAGATACCATCGGCAAGGCCAATGCCCGGACTAATTTCTACACTACCAGTAATGACATGAATATCAGCATTTATTCCGTTTTGGCGTAAGTATTTATTTAAGATATTAGGATAGGAAGTGGCAATGCGCTTGCCGTTGAACCATTGCGGTCCGGTGTAGTTTACCTCCTTCGAAATGGCGAGCGAGAGACGGCACTTACTGAATCCAAGACGAGACAGTATCTGAACGTTTTCGCCACGCTCCTGATACTCATTCTCGCCAACAATACCTATATCGGCAACACCAGAAGCCACGCTCTGAGGAATGTCATCGTCGCGCAGGAACAGAACCTCAAGCGGAAAGTTGGATGCCTGTACTAAAAGTGTGCGCTTGCTCGAACTCACCTTGATGTCGGCCTCGGCAAGCAAATTCATGGTGTCATCAAACAGACGACCCTTAGATTGGACTGCAATTCTTAACATACTCTGAAAAAATTATATTTCTTACCTTAAAATGTCGCAAAAGTAACCTATTTTTAGGTATTATGCAAGAATTGTTGTACTTTTGTAATCAAAATAGACGTATATTCTATGCAATTACAATATTTATACATTATATTAGTCGCAATATGCATTTGCGGATGTAGCGAGAAAAAGAATAAAGAGATGACCCCTTGGGGCGAACCAATCAATGAAGACACCACCGTCATCACCCCCAACTTCTCTATGGACGACATGATGCAGAACGGCGAATTGATTATGCTGACAATGACTGGTCCAGACACATATTTCGACTACCATGGTCGTGGCATGGGCACACAGTTTCTACTCTGTGAGAAGTTCGCCCAACATATAGGTGTATCACTTAGAGTGGAGGTGTGCAAGAGCACTGACGAAATGCTTAGACGACTCAAGGACGGTGATGCTGACATCATTGTCTATCAGATGTCGAAAACCACGAAAGGTACTATACCATGCGGATACGCTGTCGACTCGCTTAAAACATCGTGGCTGACAGGCAAGAACTCAAGAGAACTGGCCGACTCGATAAACAATTGGTATACACCGAAACTGATAGCCCAAATACAGAATGAAGAGCGCTTACGATATTCCACACAAAGCATACACAGACACACTTACGCACCGATGCTAAATGCTAAATCGGGCATTATTTCGCAATATGACCATCTCTTCATCAAGTATTCGTCCATAGCACGATGGGATTGGCGACTGCTTGCTGCACAATGCTATCAAGAATCATGCTTCGACCCCAAGGCCTACTCATGGGCTGGTGCTTGCGGACTTATGCAAATAATGCCATCGACAGCTGCCGAACTTGGGCTACCGATGTCAAAGATTTATGATCCAGAAGAAAACATCTATGCCTCAGCTCGTTACATCAACAAGTTAAACTCTTGCTTTCAGGATATAAGAGACCCTATGGAGCGCCTGTCGTTTGTATTAGGCAGCTACAATGGAGGCTCGCTACACATACGCGATGCAATGGCGTTGGCTAGAAAATATGGGAAAAACCAATACAAATGGGACGATGTGGCAGAATTTGTGCTAAAACTCAGCACGCCACAATTTTACAACGACCCAGTAGTAAAGTACGGATATATGCGTGGACAAGAAACCGTGACGTACGTATCACGCATTCACGACAGATGGCGCCAATATCGTGGAGCGACAAAAGGAAGTTGCGTAACAAAATTCATACCCGGAATAACGCCAGGTGGCGACACTCCTCACAAGGCTGCAAGGAAACATAGGTTTAAATTATAGTATTTATAGGTAAAAAGGGGGGAATACAGAATTTTAAACTTAATAACCTTTGCCCAGTCAACAAAAAAATGTAATTTTGTAAATCGTTAAAAACAAATTATACATAAAAGCGCCACAAACAAAGTTGTGGCTATAATGAAACAAATAAAAAATAACATGTCTGGATATTTAAGCACAAGCAAGAAGAAGATTACAGCCCCCCTGTTTTTTGAGATGAAACGCAACGGCGAGAAGATAAGTTGGCTCACAGCTTACGACTACACTTCGGCATCAATAGTAGATGCAGGCGGAGTGGATGCAATCCTTGTTGGTGATTCGGCCTCTAACGTAATGGACGGAAATATGACGACCCTGCCCATCACCGTCGATGAAATGATTTACCATGCTCGCTCAGTGGCACGCGCCGTAAACCACGCTCTCGTAATATGCGACATGCCATTCGGTAGCTATCAAGTGTCGGAAGAAGAAGGCCTGCGCAACGCAATACGTATAATGAAGGAAACCGGTGCTGATGCCGTCAAAATAGAAGGCGGAGCCGAAATAGCCCCAATGATAAAGCGAATGGTAGACGCAGGAATACCCGTGAGCGGACATCTCGGACTCACACCTCAGAGTGTACACAAATTCGGCGGATACGGATTACGCGCCAAAGACGAGGCTGAGGCAGAAAAACTCATGGCCGACGCCAAGGCTCTCGACGAAGCAGGTTGCTTCTGCATAGTGCTCGAAAAGGTTCCGGCTGCACTCGCACAGAAGGTGACTGAAAGCGTAAGCTGTGCCACTATAGGCATTGGCGCAGGAAACTGTTGCGACGGACAGGTGCTTGTTTATGCTGACATGCTCGGCATGAATCCAAGCTTCAGGCCAAAGTTTGTAAGAAAATACGCTGATCTGTACAACGTCATGACTTCTGCCATAGCACAGTATGTCAACGACGTCAAGTCGACTGACTTCCCTAACGAAACTGAATCATATTAATGGACAATACGTGCACGCCGACATACCACAGAATGTGGAACCGCGATTTCACACTACTCATAATAGCCGAGTTGCTGCTGTGTGTAGCCTGTTACATGACAATACCATTCTTGCCATGCAGACTATACTGGAATAACTATGTAGATGCCGAATGGGCATGTCTGACAATGGGAGCCTTCGTTGCAGGTATAGGTATATCTGGATTTTTCGGCAGCTGGCTCATACAACGCTACCGCCGCAACAAGGTATTTTTGATATCCACATTCTGCCTAAGCGCTACAATCCTCGCCATGACAACATTCGACGTATCGGCCAACAAACACATCGACACCACTCAGAAAACGTGGCTAATGGCGGCGTGCATATGGGGAGGATTTGTGTTTGGTCATGCCAAGCGCGTTCTCTCATGTACATTACTTATTGATAAGACTGAGTCTTGCCACCGAACAGAAGCTAACTATGCCGCAATATGGATATCGCGACTTGCTGTAACTGCAGGGCCAATAGCATACATACTAATACGACAGGAACTGCAAAGCACTGTCTATTACGCTATCGGAGCGACAATGGCTCTTGTCGCAGCAATATTAGTAATGATGGTAAAATTCCCATTCCGGGCACCCGAAGAAGGCACTCACGTACTTTCAATCGACCGTTTCTTCCTACCACAAGGATGGAACGTAGCTATCGTTATCACACTAATGAGCACTGCACTGGGAATTGTAATGGCCACACACATGAGCATCGAGTTCCTTTCAGCAATAGCCATAGGATTTGTCATAGCCATAATCCTGCTGAGATACAAGGCTGTACGTACAGGTAAGTTCACATCGGCCATAGGCAATGTCTGTATTCTTGTGGCAATAGCAGCAATGGCTATGCACAATGGAATGCTCGACGATACGCTCAAACCTATGATAATGGGCTTGGGTTACGGCATGACTTGCTCTGAACAGCTCTACAAACTGCTCGACCACAGCAGCCATTGCCAGCGAAGCACTGTAGAAAGCACATATTTCATGGCAAGCGACGGAGGCCTATTTATAGGCATAGCCATAGGATGGGCAGGCGAATACGGACTGGGAAGCCAGGCTGCATATGGTGCACATTTGGCACTCATTCTGTTTACCGTTGCCACATTGACGTGCTCTGCCAACGCCATCATAAAGAAAGGCCATAAGGACTATCATGCATAACACTGGTGTGTCACACTACTGTCGGCATACAAAAATACATAATAAAAGGAGGAAATATCATGATTATCAATTTCAAGGAGATTGAAGCCAAACACGTCGATGGCTTCAAGGGTGGCGAAGGTAACTTCATAACCAAACTCGCTGACGATGGAAAGGTGAAGATTATGCTCAACATGCTACCGTCAGGAAGTTCAATAGGCACTCATACACACATAGGCAACTGCGAGGTGATGTACATATTAAAAGGTGAAATAACATTTGTGTACGACGGAAAGGAAGAGACAGCACACGCTGGCGACATACACTACTGTCCGTGCGACCACACCCACAGAGCCGAGAACCGCAGTAGTGAGGATGCTGAGTTCTTTGCTATTGTACCTGAGACGAAATAGAGACTCATATTTTGCATAAATATGGATAAATTGCAAAAAGATGGCTAAATCCAATGAAATAGACATGCTTCACGGACCGCTGTTCATGAAGATACTGATGTTCTCGCTACCACTTGCAGCAAGCAGCGTCCTGCAGCAGATTTTTAACTCGGTTGACGTGGCTGTTGTCGGACACTTTGCTAGCAAGCAGGCTTTAGCTGCAGTAGGAAGCAACGGTCCGGTAATAAGCCTGCTCATCAATCTATTTCTTGGCGTGTCTATGGGAGCCAATGTGATAATATCCAACCACATCGGTCAAAACGATGCCGACGGCATACGAGAGTCAATCAGGACTATCGAGATGGTGTCGGTGTTGAGCGGAATCATTTTGATGGTCATTGGAATTGCAACAGCTAGACCCATACTCACACTAATGGGCACTCCTGACGACGTGCTTCCAATGGCCATCAGCTATCTACAGATCTATTTCCTAAGCATCCCTTTCTTTCTAATTTTTAATTTCGGAGCAGCAATCCTGCGCAGCATGGGTGATACCAGACGCCCCTTGTACATTCTTGTAGTAGCAGGAGTAGCCAATGCCATGCTAAATCTTTTCTTTGTAATAGTTTTGAAAATGGGCGTGGAAGGTGTAGCCATAGCTACGGGCATTGCAAATGCAATAAGCGCCCTGCTAATCATACTTCTGCTGCAAAAGGAGAACGAGCCATACAGAATACACATTAAAGAAGCTAAATTACACTGGACCGAACTGAGAAGAATGCTGATAATAGGCATTCCTGCCGGACTGCAAGGTATGGTGTTCTCCATATCAAACGTGTTGCTACAATCTGCAATAAACAGCCATGGTGCCGATGCCATTGCAGGGTCAGCAGCAGCATTAAATTTCGAATACTATTGCTATTTCGTGATATGTGCATTCAATGGAGCCGCAATAACATTCATCGGACAGAACTTTGGAGCAGGAAACAAAGAGCGCGTGAAACGCATATTCTGGATATGCATGGGAATGAGCTTGTTGTGCTGTGGCGCCCTAAATGGAATATTTACCTGGCAGCACAAATTCTTCCTGTCATTCTTCAGTAATGATGCCAACGTGCAGGTTTACGGAAAAATCCGCATGGAGATAGTATTGGCTTGCCAATTTATAGCCAGTAGCTATGAAATATCAGCCTCTGCTTTGCGTGGTATGGGCAAGTCGATGCAACCGACAATACTAACTGTGTTTGGAACCTGTCTGCTTCGCATCATATGGGTATACGCAGTATGCCCTGTATGGACTAGCTTCAACACGATAATGCTTGTTTATCCCGTATCATGGGTAGCTACAGGCACAATGGTGAGCCTAGCGTTTTATCTCACGGCAAGAAAACAGCTGTCTTCAAGCGCTATATAAAACCTATAACCACTACCTTATTTGGTTAATGACATGAAAACAAATGAGTTCTGACAATGAATATAGCGTTCGATGGCAAAAAAGTAGGCAATAAATTTTCATATCACACGAAAAACTCGTATCTTTGCACGTCCTTAGAGTAAAAGGGCTTGATTATAAGTAGAATAAATATATATACATTCAAATGACTAAAGCAGATATCATTAACAAAATTGCTGAAAGCACGGGATTACAAAAGAAAGACGTCTCAGTTGTCGTAGAAAGTTTCATGGAGAACATTAAGGACAGCTTGTTGTCAAACAAGGAGAATGTTTACCTGCGTGGATTTGGAAGTTTTATCGTTAAGCATCGTGCTGCAAAAACAGCTCGCAATATATTGAAGAAGACAACTATGAAAATTGGCGCACATGACCAGCCAAGCTTCAAACCAGCCAAGTGCTTTATTGAGGAGATGAAGAAAGCAACAATGGAATAAGAATAAACATTATTCAAAATAATATATTAACAATAAAAATTTAAAGCTATGCCAAACGGAAAGAAAAAAAAGGGACACAAGATGGCTACTCACAAACGTAAAAAAAGATTACGTAAGAACAGACATAAGAGCAAGTAAACAAGCCTGCCCATAAAGGGTCAGTTCCAGAAAATGGGGGCGCGTCAATCACAATGCATACGCAGTGGCTTTGGCGCGCCCCCCAAGTTTTATAGTATTGTTACCTAAATTATAAACAAAAAGAGAAATGACTAGCGAAGTTGTAATTGACGTCCAACAGAAAGAGATATCTATAGCACTGCTTGAAGACAAGCGACTTGTGGAATATCAGACAGAACCACGCTCTGCCTCTTTCTCTGTTGGTAACATTTATATTGCAAAAGTTAAGAAACTAATGCCCGGACTGAATGCCAGTTTCGTGGACGTAGGTTACGAACGTGACGCTTTTCTCCATTATCTTGATTTAGGCAATCAATTCAATTCTTACGAGAAATATCTCAAGCAAGTACAGAGCGACCGAAAAAAACTCTATCCTTTTGCCAAAGCCACACGACTTCCAGATCTTAAAAAAGAAGGAAGTGTACAAAACACATTAAATGTTGGTGAAGAGGTTTTGGTCCAAATCGTTAAAGAACCGATATCCACCAAAGGACCACGTTTGACTGGTGAACTCAGTTTCGCAGGTCGTTATCTTGTACTTATGCCATTCGGCGACAAGGTTTCTGTATCATCAAAAATTAAAAGCGGTGAAGAGCGCGCACGTCTAAAACAACTCATCAACAGCATAAAACCAAAAAATTGCGGAGTAATTGTACGCACAGTTGCTGAAGGAAAGCGTGTTGCTGAACTTGACGCAGAATTAAAAATACTCACCAAGCGGTGGGAGGACGCACTCATAAAGGTGCAGAAAACACAGAAGCGACCACAACTGATATTCGAAGAGACCGGACGCGCCGTAGCAATGCTACGCGACTTATTCAACCCCACATACGAAAACATTTACGTCAATGACGAGGATGTTTTTCATGAAGTAAAACACTATGTATCACTCATCGCCCCTGAGAAAGCCAACATAGTGAAATTATATACAGGCACAGTTCCTATCTTCGATAATTTTAATGTTACTAAACAGATTAAGTCAAGCTTTGGTAAGACAGTTAACTATAAACATGGCGCTTATTTGATTATAGAACATACAGAAGCCCTGCACGTTGTCGATGTAAATAGTGGCAACCGATCACACTCTGACAACGGTCAAGAAGCCAATGCTCTTGATGTGAACCTTGGTGCTGCCGACGAATTGGCAAGACAGTTGCGATTGCGTGACATGGGAGGCATTATCGTTGTCGACTTCATCGACATGAATCTGGCTGAAGACCGTCAACTTCTCTACGAACGCATGTGCAAGAATATGCAGAAAGACAGAGCTCGCCACAACATTTTGCCATTAAGCAAATTCGGCTTGATGCAGATTACACGCCAGCGTGTACGTCCAGCAATGGATGTAAATGTAGAGGAGGTCTGCCCCACATGTTTCGGAAAAGGAAAGATTAAGTCGAGCATTATTTTTACAGATCAGCTTGAGAGTAAGATTGACAGACTTGTCAAGAAGATTGGAGTTAAGACATTCTATCTGCACGTTCATCCCTATGTAGCGGCATACATCAACAAGGGAATATGGTCGCTAAAAAGAAAATGGCAGCTAAGATATGGTCTTGGTGTTCACATTGTTCCTTCACAGAAACTCGCTTTCCTGCAGTATGAATTCTACGACAGCAAGCGACAGTTTATTGATATGAAGGAAGAGATTGAAACCAAATAGTTCCATCATCAATACTACAGAATATAATAAAGCCCTGGATTTAAATCATCCAGGGCTTTATTGTTTGTATATGAGCTGCAAGCCGAAAACCTTCGTATCATGCCATGATACGACCATTTCAAGACACGCAAAATATCTTTATATCACTATCCTGACATCGTTATTTCGCCTCCTTTGTCCTACTATTGCGCTTTCTCCAGAAGAACAAGTCAGAGATACGCTTGAAGTCTTTCTTCATTATTATACCCAAGCCTTGAGTATTAAGGCTGTTGCGCGTGAAGTAGCGGTCATTTGTCTTGTTGTAGACATTAATGGCAAGGTTGCCATTGGGGAAGAGCAGATACTTGATGTCGAAGTCGCCAATGAAACTGGTTGTGGCATTATCGTTGTCACGATAGCCGAACTGACCGTTTATGAGCAGACGGTTGTTAAGCAGACGACCCGAAAGCAATCCTTCGTATTCAGCATTATTGAAGCCCTCAGTTCCAGTAGAAATATTGGCACCGAAATTCCAGTTGTTGTTATTAATCACATTGCTCAATACGGTATTTATCTGCTGACTTATAGTACCGCTAAGGAAACTCTGCATTGCAAGCGAAGTCTGGCTGTACTGCGGCGTACTGCCATCAGCATTGTTGTTGTTCTGAGCATAGAAGCGTCCTACGGCAAGCAGATACAACACCTGTTGCTTCTTCTCCTCCTCAGCATTGAGCAGACTATACACCATCTGCTTCACATCATTGCTAAGCGACGGCATGTCAAGATCAAAGTCCACCTTAGGTGCATATGGATTGCCCGTTATGTTCATCACACAGTTGACACGAACATTATTGTTAGTGAACGACCTGCCTATATTAAGGTCGGCAAGGCTCACGCTGTTCAACACATACTGTGCCTTAAGGTCGAGCACAGCGTTGTACGGATCACCGCCAAACGCTATGGTGCCTCCCTTGACAAAGTCGAAGTCTTTCTTCAGAATATTCTGAATTGTCAGCTTATACACGCCATGGTCGACAGTATAGTTGCCAAACATCTGGAATGCGCCCTTATTGAAATACGAGGCTCTGAGCATTCCGTCACCATTGAGTGTAATGTAGTCGCCGGTCTGCTGGTCCATCAGCAACTTCAAGGTTACGTCAGGATTGCAGTTGATAATGAAGTTCAGAGAATGTTGGTAGAGATATCATCCGTTTCCGTCTTCTTCTCATCATTTGCTACATAAGAGGAGTCGGAAACAACATTGTTCTTCTTGCTCCATTTGACAAAATCATTAGACCCGATAGACCCTTGATCGCTAACATTGTACACCAATATACTGTTCTTCTCAAGCGTGCCTTCTACATCTATTACCACTTCACCGCTCCTGCCCTTAATGCTACAGTCGCCAGTAATATAAGCTGTACCATAGAAGGTATTGTCGCCGAATGTCTTAGTATCATAAGCCAGAAGATTCCGCGCTTTTATATTAAGGTCGTACGACAGGTTGGTAAGGTGCTGATGGTGAAGGCTTCCGGTAAGTATGCCGGTGTTGCCGTTATGGTCGTATATTGAATTGCCATTGAATATTATCTCATCAGGAATGAAAGTCACAGAGTCGCCACGTAGCCAGTATGTGGTATTGAGGGCTGTCATACGCATAGAACCGTTCACAGCAGCCTTTCCTACAAGGTTGATGTTACTCAGAGGTCCTACAACGTTCACCTTGCCATTTATGTCGGCATCAACGTTGTCCATAAACGAGCCGCAGAAACTTTCCATAAATTCAGCACGTGTGCGATGTGCGTCAATGCCAAGGTCGATGTAGTTGTGCTTGGGCGATACATAGCCGTTTATATCTGTATGACGGCCGTCTTCGTCCTGTGCCACAGCATCTATATTGATGCGTCCCTCGTCAAAGTCGTAGTCTACATTGGCAAACAGCGTACCCATACGTCCTGATTCAAACTTAAACTCTTTGACCTTAAGGTTGGCAGCCAACTGAGGTTTGCCGCTGAACACTCCTGCCACACGGGCATTACCCGAAGCCATACCGAAGAAGTCGACCGAATGAAAGTTGACAAGATTAAGTACATAGCTCACATCTATGTCATTGAGCGTTACAAGCAATGAATCTTCATAGCTCTTCGTCGCTGCTCCATCAATCGCTAGTTTCTGATTGTCATGGCTTATAGAGAAGTTGTTCACCTCCAAATGGTTCTTGCTATACACTATAGTAGACGGAGCTACATGCCACGTTGTGTCGCCAATAGTGGCACGCGAAGGCAGAACATCTACATAAGCAGTCGACACACCATCATCGTTCTTGGCGAATACTGTACTGGCATTTATAACTCCCTTAAGCGGGTGACGTTCATTGTTGCCGAAACTGAGTGACGTATTCAGATGGTTGTCTGAAGCACTTGCGCTAAGTTGCAGAGCCATATATTTGCCTTTATCAGAAAGTTGCTTAATACGTATATCAGCCTTTAGGGTGTCACTCGGCGACTCGATGTTAATAAAAGCATCACTGAAACGGTTGCCGTCGTATGCAAACGATGGCACGTCACACCACAGGTCAATCTTCTCTTGCTTGTCGTTCAGCTCACCGCTGATGTTAAGCGGGCGATATATTTCAAGCGGAATGCCGAGCAGATGCTTCATCCAATCAGTGTTTGATATGGAAGCATTTATTGTAAAATCATTGTATACCTTCTGTTGCTGGCGTGTCAGTCCGGGAATTGTTGGCAACTTGGCAGCCAACATATTCAATACGCTGCGAGCAATAGTATTATAATTGAAGTGCCCGATAATGTTCACCTGCCCAAAGTCGCTGTCAAGGTTGAGATAGTGATTCTCGCCCTCAAATCCCGTCTTTACAGTTACATTGCGCAATCCATACTCACTTTGCGACGACAGCATAGAGAAGTCACTTATCTCCACGGTTCCGTCAGCATCATTAACGCTGTTGCCCTTTATGTCGCAGGCAATATTTGCAGCAAATGCTGTCGACTGCCACTTCGGTGTCAGATGCAACGCATTAGGAGCAAAACGGCCTACAGCAACATTAGCCTTCAACAACGGAGTCTTTCCTGCAATATTCAGCAATCCTGAAGCCGAAATTTGCGCATTAGGATCGTAAATATCTATTCTTCCATCTACTACCCTGTGGCGATAGGAAGTATCAATGTTGATGTCATGATATTTATATCCGTTATAGTCAAAGTTATAGACACGACCAGTAGCAGCAATATTGTCTTCCGACTGCCCATGTAAGTTGAGATTGGCTGAGAGATGACCGAATTTGTTGTCATCAGCCAGTTTGCCAACATTAAAGTCTACAGTTTCAATATGCCCCGTAATATTATTCTTGCGCTTGTCTACGGCTAGCCTTATACTGCCGAGCGAAGTAGAAACACGAGCGTTAGCAGCCAACTTATTACTTCCACCTCCTACAAAACCAGTCATTGTGACATCGCCTATACGTGTAAGTATAACTGGAACTTCCTTACCAGTTGCGATAGACACGAAAGAAGCTATGGCAGCATGATTTGCAGCAAATCTGTTTACATTAGCATACCAGGCAGCATCAGCAGGATAGTTCTTTATTCCACAATCAGCCAACAGATGCAAATCGCCATTTTCTGTACTGAGTTCCAATCGTGTCACATTTAACGAAGAGCCCGTACCATAGAAATTAGCTGCGAGCATCATGCGTTGTTTAATATCTGAAAGTTTCGGCACAAAGCCAGCGAAGTCTGCAAGACTGATGCTTGGAGCATTTATGCTACCCTTGAATTGCACGGTAGGCATCTCTATCTTGCCGTTCTTCATGCTATAAGAGCATGTAATGTCCTTCGATTGAACGATTGTAGACGGTAGCTCAAGTCTGAAATTGTTTACGCTTGCTCCCGTATGACCATATACAGCATGCAACGAAAGCGACTTCAATCTGAATCCGCATCGTTCGTCAAACGCAATGCGCTTCACCTTCACATTGAGCGAGTCGTCGGTTATGCGGTTTACTATAATATGCGCGCTGATATTACGGGCATCAATGTTGTCGGGCGAGAACTTATGCAAATTGCTGGCATGCGAAAGCACACGATAGCGCACAGCACCATTGCGAATTATAAGCGAGTTGATTTGCAAGTCGAGCGGAGTCTTCCGCTTGGTAGTATCCTTTGATGCAAGCGAATCCACTACAAATTGGAAATTGGGCTTTGATTCTGCCGTTACCTTATATAGATTCGCATGCAAACCGAAGAACTGTGCTGACGTAATGTCAATCTGTCCCTTGGTAAGTGCCAGGAGATTTATTTTCACCGATATTCGCGATACACGCAGCATCTGCTTACCTTGCTGATCCTGCATCTGGGAATCGTCAATGATAATTCGGTTGACAAAACCGAGGTCTACCCTGCCGACACTCACACGAGTGCCGAATTTGTCGCATAGGGCATCAGCTACACATTTTCCAATGTACGTCTGTACAAAGGGTATGTGCAGCATGACAATTACAGAAGCGTAAAGACCAATCAAGGTCCATATCGTTATATTTATTATGCGTTTGAACACGTGAAAATCCTATAGTTTGTTCTTAGTCAAATATATTTACAAAATTACAGAAAATCATTGAATTTGGCAAATAAAAGATTTGAAAACAAACAATATAAAAATCCCCCTATTTGCCCATAAGGCAAACAGAGGGATAAATATGGTTTAGTCATTGAGGTCGCTCGACCTCTTTGGCTGATTAGCAAACCTTGTGTGAACCGTCGCTGATAACAACGTCAATCACCTTAGGCTCCTTGCCATACTTGGCAGAATACTTAGCCTTGGCGTCAGCAATGAACTGATCGTAAAGTTCCTCTTTAACGAGGTTGATGGTGCAGCCACCGAAGCCACCGCCCATGATACGGCTACCTGTTACGCCGTTTTCCTTGGCAATGTCGTTGAGGAAGTCGAGTTCCTCACAAGAAACCTCATACTCCTTACTCAGACCCTCATGAGTCTCATACATCTTCTTGCCTACAGTCTCATAGTCGCCAGCGTTGAGTGCATCGCAGACAGCAAGTACACGGTCCTTCTCGCCGAGTACGAAATGAGCGCGCTTGTAATCTTCCTCACCTACTTCTGCCTTAACCTCCTCAAGCTGTTCCCATGTGCAGTCACGCAGAGTATCGAACTTAGCCTCAGGATGCTTTGCAGCAATGTGCTTTACAACATTCTCGCAAGAGTTACGGCGGTCGTTATAAGGCGAACCAGCAAGTTCATGCTTAACACATGAGTTGAGCAATACGAGCTTGTAGCCTACCGGACGGAACGGGAAGTATTCAAACTCACGGCTGTTGCAGTCGAGACGCATGAGGCAACCCTCTTTGCCGAATACACTTGCAAACTGGTCCATGATACCGCAGTTAACACCACAATAATTGTGCTCTGTAGCCTGACCTGCAAGAGCCAGATCCCACTTGCTCACCTTATTATCACCAAACAAGTCGTTCAATGCAAATGCGAAGCAGCTTTCAAGTGCAGCCGATGAAGACATACCGGCACCCAGAGGCACATCACCGGCAAATGCTGTGTTGAAGCCCTTTACATCTACACCAAGCTTGCGCATTTCCTGCACAATACCATAAATGTAGCGAGCCCAGCTTGCACGCGGTCCTTTAGGATCGTCTACCTTGAACTCTACACGGTCCTTAAGGTCGATAGAATAACACATAATTGTATTTGAACCATTCGGACGAAGCTCGGCCATAATGCCCTTATCTACTGCACCAGGGAATACAAAACCACCATTATAGTCAGTGTGCTCACCAATGAGGTTTATACGACCTGGTGACTGATAAATATTTCCAGTCTTACCATCGAAATGCTTGATAAAGCGGCTTCTTACAAATTCAATATCCATAATCAATAGTGTTTTTAGTTAATATTTAGATTAAAAAATGGACCTGCCATCAAGACGAATGCCTCGAAACGCAAGCCCATTTTATATTTATTCTACAGGAATGTCTGTATTTACGTTCTTTGAGCCCCAAAGTGCGAAATAGAAGATGTATGCTGCACTAAGCAATACCACGATGAAGCTGGTGATATAGCTGTGAGTAAAGTCAATAACCTTAGCCTGAAGACCGATCATTACAGCAAAACCTACAACCATCATCATGAATGCGCCAGAAGCCTTTGCTGTGTACTTGCCAAGACCCTCTGTTGCAAGGTTGAAGATGCCACCCCACATTACTGAAGCACACAAACCGATGAGAAGGAATGCGAAGATGCCTGCCGGAACCTCACCCCATACAAAGCTCATAGTTGTATAGTCAATACCAGGACACTTAACTGTCATAGATGTAGGAAGAACCATACCCACAGCAACGAGAACCATAGCTACAAAACTTACTGAAGCAATCATAGCCTTAGGCGAAACCTTACCACCTATTACACCACCAACGAAACGGCCGATGAGCATAAAGATAAAGTAAACAGCAGCAAGAGTACCACAATAGCCAGCATCCATACCCATACCTGGATTTACAGCGTCCTTAGCAGAAGTAAGATATCCGAGTATATAAGTAGGAGGACCAACCTCTACTGCACCATATACAGCAATAGCAAGCATACCCAACTTGAAGTGACGGAATGAATAGCAGCTGTACTTGTCGTTCACATCCTTTACAGTATTACTTGATGCATGCTGAGGCTCCTGAATCTTGGTGAAGAAGATTACCACAAGAGCAAAGATGAAGATGGCAAGAGCGATGAAAAGTGCAGGAGCTGCATCTGCCACCTTAGCCTTCGATGCGTCGCCGATAAGGCTACCCATAAGCATGTATACACATACAGCAGCAGCTGAGTTGAATACACCACCAATCTGGATAAGCTGGTTACCTGTACTACCGCCACCACCGAGAAGGTTAAGCATCGGGTTTACTACTGTATTAAGCATACACATGCAAAGACCTGAGATGAAAGCACCTATAAGGTAAACAACAAAGCCCATTGAACCGCTGACCCACTGGATAAGCAGACCGATAACACCTACTACGAGAGCAGCAAGAGCTGTCTTCTTGTAACCAAACTTGTCGATAAGTAGACCTGCAGGAATACCCATAAGTAAGTAAGCACCAAAGTTACCATAGTTGCCTACCTGTGCCAAGCTCTCAGGCACCTGGAAAGCATTTTTCAATATGATAGCCATTGGCGAACAGAGATTTGTTACAAAGGCAATCATAGCAAAAAGAAATATCATTGCCATAATAGCAATAATACTGCCCTGTTTTTTCTTGGAATTTTCCATTGTTTTTGTTTGTTGTTTTAGTTATGTTATGATTTATTTAGATTAATGTTATAAAGAAACTCCAAACTTATAAACTGTCTTCTGTGTGTACTGTTCACCTGGATTTAGTACTACAGACGGGAAATAAGGACGATTGGGACTGTCGGGAAAGTGCTGTGCCTCAAAGCAGATAGCACTGCGACGCGGGAATGTTGCTCCGTTCTGTCCCTTGTAGCCGTCTGCCCAGTTGTCTGTATAAACCTGCACTCCGGGTTCGGTTGTATATACTTCCATTGTTCGGCCACTCACTGGCTCCTTGATTCTTGCGGCAAAGCTAAGTTCTCCTTCTTCTGCCTTGTTAAGTACAAAGCAGTGGTCGTAGCCTGCGCCATTCTTTATCTGCTCATCGTCAGCATCAATATCCTGGTCTACTGGTTTCGGTGAACGGAAATCAAATGGTGTTCCTTTCACCATACGGATTTCGCCTGTAGGTATTGAGGTATTATCGATTGGCAAATAGAAGTCTGCATTGATCTCGCACTCGAGATTGTCGATAGCAGGTGTCGGGTCAGCTATGCCGGCAAGCGAGAAGAATCCATGGCTTGTAAGGTTTATCACGGTCTTCTTGTTTGTCTTGGCCATATATTCTATTACAAGTTCGTTGTCATCTGTGAACGAATATTCTACAGTCACCTTTACCTCTCCCGAGAAGCCTTCTTCACCATAGGGGCTTGTGTATTTCAGCACCAATGTCTGGGCATTCATCTGCAATGCTTCCCATACCTTGGCATTGTAGCCTTTCTTGCCACCATGCAGGCAGTTAGGTCCATTGTTGATGGGAAGATGATATACCTTGCCGTTGAGTTGGAACTGCCCCTTGCAGATTCTGTTGCCGTAGCGTCCAACAAGTGTTGAAAGATAAGGCTCGGGCGAATTGATGACATCATGAATGTTGTCATGCCCCTGGATAACATTGGCGTGTTTTCCATTCTTATCTGGCACCATGATAGCAACGATTGCTCCACCATAGTTGGTTATAGCAACTTCATTGCCCTGACTGTTCTTGAGTATATAAAGATCAGTTTGCTTACCGCCGATAGTAGTCTGAAAGTCACATCTTTTCAGACCACAGATGTTTTCTGTCTCTGTTGTGTTATTCATAATTCAAGTTTTTAGTTTGTTAACGTTGATGCAAAGTAACCAAAAAAAAACGTATTGCCCAAGGGAAAGGGACAAAAAAGTCAACAAACGTTCGTTAAAAACAATTAATTGTTACTCTTCGTGGTTATTATATGACAGAAGTGTAAAGAAGTAAAATTGCAAAACTACAAAAATACAACTTCATAAACAATATGCCATAACTTATTAGACGAGAAATAGAAACTTCATAGGCAAGAAATAAAAACTTCCATAGGTTCAAAAGAAAGAATGATTCGGCAGGAAAGTTTTGTTTCCTCGTGAGAAAAATATTACGACTACGCGAGGAAACAAAAAAACATTCCTATATAGTAACGAAACAAGTCAAGACTCCTATCTTACTTGGATTGCCGCAAGTGTTCCAAAAAGTCAGCAACAACATAGCTGCTGCCTCCTACGAAAATAAAATCCTGAGGGGCTGCATCCAAAAAGGCTGCCTCATACGCTTCAGCAATACTGCCATAGCTGTTACCATGTAGATTATGCTGTCTGCCATATTCCTGCACCTTAGTCTCTGGTATTGCCCTATGCGTCGTAGCTCTGGTGAAGTAGTAGACAGCATCCTTAGGCAAATGGTTCATCACATGATCGATATCCTTGTCGTCTACCATTCCGAAGACGATACGACGAGTCTTGCATTCAGGCTGCAGAATCTGCTTACCCAAATACAGCCATCCTCCTTCGTTATGTCCAGTGTCACATACTACCAACGGCTGACGACGCACTGTCTGCCATCGTCCCATAAGTCCGGTCAGAGTACACACCTTAGCAAATCCCTCTTGAACACTAGACGTGGAAATGCCCATATTACTACTTCGAAGCAAATCTACAATGTGTAGTACGGTGTTGGCATTCTTTACTTGATATGAGCCTCCCAATGCGCCTTTAAAGCTTCCATAATCTGTTGTAACATAGTCTATTCCGCTTAACCCATCAACCATTTCTGAAACAATATCTGAAGAGTCTTCTGCAAATACTATTGGGGCATTGTGCTCACGGGCAACACGTTCAAATACCGGACGAGTTTCATCGTTTACCTCACCTATAACCACCGGCACGTCCTGCTTGATTATTCCTGCTTTCTCCGTGGCAATCTTAGCCAGCGTATCGCCCAAGAACATGGTATGGTCCAAGCTTATATTGGTAATGACCGACACTACAGGCGTGATAATATTGGTACAATCGAGGCGTCCACCCAAGCCTACTTCTATAATGGCGATATCCACCTTCTGTTCGGCAAAATACTTGAATGCCAGAGCCGTTGTCAGTTCGAAGAATGAAGGATGCAGAGGTTCGAAGAAATCACGCTCATTCTCTACGAAATCTATTACGTATTGCTCGTCTATACATACCCCATTGACACGTATGCGCTCACGAAAATCCACAAGATGTGGCGATGTGTAAAGTCCAACCTTGTATCCAGCCAACTGCAGAATGGCTGCAAGCGTATGCGAGCACGAACCCTTGCCATTGGTTCCGGCAATATGTATTGACTTAAAATTTCTATGAGGATGTCCGAAATGCTCATCCAAAGCCAAAGTATTGAACAATCCTTCCTTGTAAGCCGAAGCTCCCACCTTCTCAAATACAGGAGTTGAGTTGAAGAGATATTCAATCGTTTGCTTGTAATCCATTGTGTTTCTTTATTTATAGATACAAAAAAGGATGCGCCATAAGTCAACTGGAGCATAGCCCAATCGCATTTGGCACATCCGTTTTTATGATGATTTAGTTAAAGTAATTCTTGAAACGGTCAAAAATAGACTTCTTTGTCTCTTTGTCACCCTTGAAGTTGTCGCTGTCGCGAAAGGATTCAATAGTCTTCTTCTCGCTTGACGAGAGTTCCTTAGGAATGTACACGCTGATGTTAACAACCAAGTCGCCAGTACCATTACCATATCCCTGTACCGATGGCAAGCCCTTGCCACGTAAGCGTAGCGTCTTGCCAGGCTGTGTTCCGGCTTCAATCTTTATCTTCACCTTACCTCCGTCAATAGTCGGTACTTCTACAGTTCCACCAAGAACCGCTGTCGGGAAGTCAAGAAGGAGATTGTAAATCACGTCATTGCCATCACGAACGAAAGTGTCGTTAGGCTCTTCAGTAATATACACTTGTATATTGCCGTTTACGCCATTGTGCTGACCGGCATTTCCCTTGCCAGGAACATTCACTACCATACCCTCAGCAACGCCTGCAGGAATCTTTATCTCGACAACTTCCTCCCCCTTTACGATGCCGCTACCGCCACATTCCTTACATTTGTTCTTGATGATTGTACCTTCACCATTACATGTAGGACATTCCGACTGGGTTTGCATCATACCAAGCATTGTTCTGACTGTACGTGTCACAACGCCGCTACCATGACATGTAGGACAAGTCTCGCTGCCGCTTCCGCCTTCGGCTCCTGTACCATGGCAATGCTGGCATTGCACATATTTCTTGACTTTGAATTTTTTAGTAACGCCTGTTGCGATTTCCTGAAGCGTTAGATTAACCTTTATGCGCAAATCAGCTCCACGATATTGAGGTTTCTGCCTTTGTCCGCCTCCACCAAAGCCTTCAAATCCGCCAAAACCACCTCCATGTCCACCAAACACATCACCGAACATAGAGAAGATGTCATCCATAGAGAAGCTACCGCCTCCGCCGAAGCCTCCAAAGCCGCTACCACCACCGGGAGCGTCAAAGCCGAACTGGTCATACTGCTGACGTTTGTTTGCATCATGCAGCACATCATAAGCCTCTGCAGCCTCCTTGAATTTCTCCTCAGCCTCTTTGTCGCCAGGATTTTTGTCAGGATGATACTTTATGGCTATTTTGCGGTAAGCCTTCTTTATCTCGTCGTCTGTGGCAGTCTTGCTAACACCAAGTACTTCGTAATAGTCTCTTTTTGCCATTGCATTAATATTGAAGATTGTTTACTACTTACTGTCCAACAGCAACCTTGGCGTGTCGTATCACTTTATCATTAAGCTTATAGCCTGTCTGTAGACAATCTATAACCTTGCCCTTATTGTCGTCGCCCATGCCAGGAACCATAGCTACAGCCTCATGATAGTCAACGTTGAAGTCCTGTCCTTCGGTTTCAATTTTCTTCACGCCGATTGACTCAAGAACCTTCTTGAACTTATTGAATATAAGCTGCATGCCATCCTTAACAGCCTGAGCGTCGTCGGTATCGGTAGCAAGTGCACGCTCGAAATCGTCCAATACTGGAAGAACAGCACAAACAGTCTTCTCACTTCCGTTAAGCAGCAATTCTGCTTTCTCCTTAAGTGTACGCTTCTTGTAGTTGTCAAACTCGGCTGCTGTACGCAAATAGCGATCGCGCAATTGTTCAATCTCTTTTTCGGCTGCCTCAAGTTTGGCATTCACGTCACTATTTTCTTCTGTAATTTCCTCGTTACGGTCGGTTGTTTCTGCCTCATTGGCACCTTCAGTTACTGTGGCTTCTACATTTCCGTCCTTAACTTCAATGTCTTTCTCTTCTGTTTTATCGTTATTTTTCATTTCGCTTTTGTTCTTAGTAAAATACGTTTTTCTAAAGTACACTACAAAATCCTTGCCAAATTAAAACATATGCACAGAAAAACATACGAGTAGACAAAGATACAGACTGTCACATTAATTATACGTCTGCATAAAGTTGCCTACTCGTATTATATTTCACATATCAGCATGTCTACGACACACTATATTACTATACATTACTTATTATACATCTGTGCCTTCAGAGCCTTGATGTCTTCGCTGTATATATAATCGTCATAATCCATAAGCTTATCGATTGTACCATTCGGTGTAAGCTCGATTATGCGGTTAGCAACAGTCTGAATAAACTCGTGGTCGTGGCTTGAGAAAAGAATATTCCCCTTGAATCCTACGAGGTTGTTGTTGAAAGCCTGGATACTCTCCAAGTCCAAGTGGTTGGTAGGAGTATCCAGAATCAGACAGTTGGCATTATTCAGCTGCATGCGTGCTATCATACATCTCATACGCTCGCCTCCCGAGAGTACGTTCACCTTCTTGAGCACATCTTCGCCAGAGAAGAGCATACGTCCAAGGAATCCCTTCATCACAACCTCATTGCCCGGACCGTACTGCGAGAGCCAGTCTACGAGGTTCTTGTCGCTCTTGAAGAATTCGGTATTGTCAAGTGGCAGGTAGGCAGTTGTTATTGTCACACCCCACTTGAATGTGCCGGCAGCAGCTTCACGATTGCCGTTTATTATCTCAAAGAGAGCTGTCATAGCCTTAGGATTATGGCTAAGGAACACTACCTTCTCTCCCTTCTCGATGTTGAAGTTAACATTATCGAACAATACAGTTCCATCCTCGTCAACAGCCTTAAGTCCTTCTACCTCAAGAATTTGATTGCCTGGCTCGCGCTCCATCTGGAAGATGATGCCAGGATATTTACGGCTTGACGGACGAATCTCCTCAACATTGAGCTTCTCAAGCATCTTCTTACGCGAAGTGGTCTGCTTACTCTTTGCCACATTGGCAGAGAATCGGCGAATGAACTCCTCAAGCTCCTTACGCTTTTCCTCAGCCTTCTGGCGCTGGTTCTGCTGCTGACGCAATGCCAACTGCGAACTCTCATACCAGAACGAATAGTTACCGGCAAATACAGTAACCTTACCGAAATCGATATCAACAGTCTGAGTACTTACAGCATCAAGGAAGTGACGGTCGTGACTAACTACAAGCACGGTCTGCTCCACATTGCTGAGATACTCCTCAAGCCACTGTACGGTGTCGAGGTCAAGGTCGTTGGTAGGCTCATCAAGCAAGAGGTTGTCAGGATTGCCAAAGAGAGCCTTTGCAAGCATGACACGTACCTTCTCGTTGTTTGAGAGTTCGCTCATCTGCTTCTCGTGCAATGCCTCCGGGATACCAAGATTCGAAAGCATCTGTGCAGCGTTGCTCTCAGCCTCCCAACCATCCATTTCGGCGAACTTGAGCTCAAGGTCAGCCGCACGGTTGCCGTCATCTTCAGTCATTTCCAATTTAGAATAAAGAGCCTCACGCTCCTTCATATTGTTCCAAAGAGGTTCATGACCCATAAGAACAGTATCGAGAACACGATATTCGTCAAATTTGAAGTGGTCCTGCTCAAGCACCGAAAGACGCTCTCCCGGGCCGAGTTCAACCGAACCCTTGTTTGGCTCCAGGTCACCGCTTATTGCGCGCAGAAGTGTAGACTTGCCGGCACCATTGGCACCAATAACACCATAAATATTACCTGCTGTAAATTTCAGATTAACATCCTTGTATAATACTCTCTTTCCGAACTGTATCGCGAGATTGCTAACTGTTATCATTGACTATTATTTGTAATTAATTGAATTTTAGTAAATAACCAAGTATTTGCGTGCAAAGTTACTCATTTTTTTCCGTACAGACAAATCGAATTTATATATTGTAAAGCCACCATACTCAGAAAGCCGACTATAATTAACAGATTTTCGCATATGAAGTTTTGCTCTTAATGTCAAGTTGCCAACAAAAATATGTACCTTTGCAAAATATAATTCAAATATGTCTATGGCATCAAAAAACTTCAACACACGAAATAGTTCAAATGTACAAAGAAACAACTCTGACTGCACTTTGTACACATTCAACGGCACTCAGCCGGCTCCCCTACTTGAGTATCTGCTCAAAACCATTGGCGAAAGCCGCTCTAAGACCAAGGCCATACTGCAAGGACATGGTATAAGAATCAACGGCAAGGTTGTAACACAATTCGACACGCCTCTTAAGGCTGGCGACACCATTAGCGTGAGCCGCCACAAACGTAATAGCGATTTCAAAAACAAATTTGTCAAGATTGTCTACGAAGACCGTTGGATTGTCGTAGTAGAAAAGAACATAGGAATTCTGTCGATGGCAGCAGGACACTCTTCTTTGAACGTGAAGTCGGTACTCGACGACTATTTTGCCAAGTCACATCAGAAGTGTCGTGCCCACGTAGTGCATCGTCTTGATCGCGACACCTCCGGACTTATGATTTACGCCAAGGACATTGATACCGAGCAGATTCTCGAGCACAACTGGCACCAGATTGTCTACGACCGCCGCTACGTAGCTGTGACTAGTGGCGAGATGAAGGATGATAACGGCACTATAGCCAACTGGTTGAAAGACAGCAAGGCTTACATCACCTACTCGTCACAAGTAGACAACGGAGGTAAATATGCTGTGACACACTATCATGTTCTCAACCGCACTACCGAGCACACGCTTGTGGAATATAAGCTTGAAACAGGACGCAAGAACCAGATACGCGTACATTCTGCCGATATGGGCCATCCCGTCTGCGGCGACATTAAGTATGGCAATGGCGACGACCCGTTACATCGACTTTGCCTGCATGCCTATATGCTGTGCTTCACTCATCCAGTGACAGGCGAACGTATGGACTTCTCAACGCCTATACCAACAGGCTTCCGCAGCCTGTTCAAATAACATCAGGGACATCTGGTCGTGGCATGGATTTTGCCTTATGGTATATAAAAGAAAGGAGAATTTCATTATGGCATTTATTGACTACTATAAGATTCTTGGAGTTGACCGCAACATACCTCAAGACCAAGTGCGTGAAGCCTATCGTAAACGTGCAAAACTGTTTCATCCAGACTTGCATCCGAACGACCCTAAAGCCAAGGCTAAGTTCCAAGCCCTGAATGAAGCCTACGACGTCATATCCGACCCTGAGAAGCGTAAGAAATACGATCAGTATGGTGAGAAATGGCGTGAGGCCGACGCATTTGCCCAGAATGGCGGTACTGGAGACGGCAACGGCAGCTACTATTGGAACTCTAACGGTGACGCAAGCGGAGGCTCTCCGTTTGAAGGTTTCGACTTCTCGGGCTTCGGATCTGAAGGTGGAGGTTTTTCGAGCTTCTTTCAGGATTTATTCGGAGCTAAAGCAGGCAGAAGCCGCGGCTCACGCATGCGCAGCACAATGCGGCAGAATACGGGAGAGATGAACGCTAACGTCAACATCGACCTCTATACTGCCCTACTTGGCGGAGAGGTGATAATTCAGTTGGGCAACGGTTCGAGAATCAAGCTTAAGGTTAAACCCGAAACACAGAACGGCACAAAGGTACGGTTGCGTGGTAAAGGCTACGACAGAGGTGACGGCACAATGGGTGACCTCATCATTACCTACAACGTGAAGCTGCCTACCAACTTGTCCGACAAGCAGAAACAATGCCTTATGCAAATGCGCGATTCTATCTAAACGACAGCATTTTTATTGAGGCGTTAAGGCAATAATAGTTATACAAGGACGTTTATTAAGTATGAAAAATAAGAAATTTCTATTCATAAGTAAGTGATCTAAATTATTTATATATATCAGTACTAATATGGTTCATTTTC
>URQS01000019.1 GCA_900550035.1 uncultured Prevotella sp.
CGAAAATCAAAGCCTTCAGAGCATCGCTAAGGGGTATCGTTGATGAAAAGTTCTTTCTGTATCGACTTGCAAAGATTTATGCTTATCCCCACTAAATTTCCACTGAGCCGCGATTCCCTCGGCTCTATGCGGCAAGTTATGGGCAAAAAAATAAGCCCACAACCTAAGAAAAATGTTGGTCGGGCTTGAACATATATCCTCGCCCTTTGTTCATGCGGAGTGCTCCGCATTGTAATCGTAGCGATGGCAAAGGTAGAGAATAAGATTGAAACGGGCAAGCGTTTTGTGGAAAATCTTTCAAAAAAAGTGCAGGCAAGGAATGAAAAGGAATAAATTCCTCGTAATTCCTTGCAAATTCCTCGCAATTCGTTCGGGATGGGTAACAACACGAAAAAGCCCCGAAGACGAAGCCCCGGGGCAAATCTTTGAAAAGTATACTAATATCTGAATAAATGAAGTAACATTTTAGTTAAAGTGCCATTGCAATGCAGCAAGTTATAAATATAATTATTAACTTTGCATTATCATTCATCATCCATTATGAAGCAAATAATCCACACACTAATATTATATATCGGAGTAACGGCAGTAATAGCTGTCACTCTAAGCTTCGTAATGTGCAATTTAGTATATTATCTTATTTCACAGAATCACACAGTAATCATTTTGACAGAAATAAGCTCATACATATTGGCAATAATTATTGTTGTGCTCCATGTTCGGTGCTATCCTCTAAGTTTTCAGGAGCGTCAGCGCTTGCCATTCTTTCAGGTGCGACGTCTTCAGTAACGTGTTCTATACGCATGTTTTTGAGCCGTTCTTGCAATCTTATTTTCCGATCTGTTTGATATTCAAGATATTTAAGTACACTGTCAGTTATTTGTTGAACAAGTGGGCCAAGACCCTTAGTTTCTATTTCACAATTAAAAATCTTAATACGACCTCCCAGCGTCATAATACCACCAATAACGATAAGAGCTAATGTCAACAAATATTTACTACCCTCTGGACATATCATCATAATATCGCCAGGCGACTGGACATTTATAGTCATTTTAATTTTTGTCAAATCAACATCTATACCATTCTGGCGAGATACAGCCTTGAAAAGTTCACCAAGGTCAGACAAAAAGCAAAAATCATCCCACGACAAACCTTTGTCTTGATTTACGCGTAGCACCAGATAAGAGTTTTCACCCTTAGTATACAATGGCTCTATTTTACGGTCTATAAACTCCGCATAGTCATCAAGGCATGACATCGTTTGTTGATTACCGAGCCCCAATAGAAGTTTCGGGTCAAACTTATAGCGGTCTATAACATGTAGCCATTTTACTTTTCTGCGCTTGATGAAAGGACACTTCCCTTCTAAATGCTTAGAACCGTCCTCGTACATATCACTTTTCACTATACCAATGGCGAATTTTCTTGACTGATGATTAGGCACAACTATGACGTCACCAATACTTAGACTACGATAAAACTTTATAATCTGTCCTACTGCTTTGGCAAGTTGGGTCTTTGACATCTCATAATATTGCTCCTTCATCATAATCTTCAACATAGTCCTCGCCTTATTCTCAGATTGGGGAAGTTTATTCAAAAGGCTCATTAATATTTCGTTATAACCAATGGCAACAAATTCGTCTTCAACAAACTCATCAAAAAAGGTGCCACCCATAGAGCGGAAAAACCAATAATGTTTTTCTGCATTGAGATTAGAAACAAGTGAACCAAGCTGTTCAATATTGTATTGCTCTTTCATTATTCAAAATTTTAAAACATTGCACAAAATTAGCAATAAAAATTTGATTAAGCAATATATGGCAAAAGAAAAGCGGCTGAAATCCTCACAGACTCCCACCGCTATATAAATGTTTTAAAATTTCGATATTGCAAAGTTAACCAATTTCGTGGAGACACGCAAATAAAAAAGCCCCGAAGCCGAAGCTCCGGGGCTGGTGTCAAAAAAATAAGTTATTACAACTTGTCAGCCGTCATTCTCAGACGGTTTGCTATATCCACGAGTGCACCCTTCAGACGCTCGCGGTCGATGTCGCTGAAGTCGTCGGGCTTGCCGTTGTTGCGCCCGCTGAACTTATGATAAAGCCAGCTGCGTGATTTACCGAAATAGTTCTGTGCGAGATAAGCCCAATTAATGTCTTCGTACACATCATTGAGCACCTGGCGCACTGTTGTCTGCTGATTTACGATTGCATATTCCATATTTATATTTTTTTATGCCATCCCTCGAAAGGGAGGGCTTTAGGTTATTCATTCTCCATAAGCTCGTAGACTAAATCTATTATGTAGATTTCAAGTTCTCGTGCTCCGTTAGGGTAGGCTTTTCTGTAATTTCTGATAGCCTCAATCAGTTCTTTTTCTTTTTCTGTGTACTTCATAACTTATTTATTTTGACAATGCAAAGGTAATCATCTTTTGATTATTACGCAAATATTTTAACACAAAAATCATCAAAAGATTATTATTTAACAATCAAAAAAGCCCCCGATGCATCTCGCACCGAGGGCTCAACGAGTTCTTTTAATCATGAAACGTTGCGAAGTCAGAACTTGCAGCGGTCATAGTGCCGCATGGTCGGGCGGCGGTGTTGAATATATTAAACAGTGACCATTTCAATATCCTTGGCAAGCCGGCGCAGACCCGACTTTATTTTCTCCACCTGCTGAGGGCGCGGCTTCGATATGCCGCTCGCATAGTGTGAAAGCTGCTTCTGGTTGATGCCCGTTATCGACTGAAGGGCGGAAAACGAGAATATGCCACGATAGTAGTCTAGCAACGTAGCCACATCAAAATCGTAGACGAGTCTATACTCACCGTCGAACACCTCCGGGTATGCATCACCGTCTTTACGTCTGCCTTCGAGCCAGAAGTCAACGCTCTCCTGGACATACCCCTTAAAGCCCTCAAGGTCGCCGTCGTAGGCAACGACCCAACCTGGCAGTAAGTCGCAAGCACAACAGTAGCCGTCAGCAGTACGGGCAGCTTTAATCACAACATCGCTCATAATATATATATTTTATATGTTAGCCTTAAAATAGGTGGCAGCCACGACCGCCACCTTTCTTTGTCGAATATCCAACAAGCGTCTGTTTCGAATGTAGGGGAGGGGCGGAGCTTCAGCTCCACCCCAGTTCGTCAGAACCTAAGCCCCGACTGCCGTTCAATACTACTGAGGAGCCATCCGCAGATAGATGTTGAAGGCTTGCCGTTGACAGTCACAACACCCTTTTTGGTAGGATGTTTGAACTCTCTGTGGTCTCCGCTGTAACGGTCTAAGTACCAGCCGTCATCAGCCAAGATTCTCAGAATCTTAGAAACTTTTACATTTTTCATAGATCGCTTGTTTAATAATCCAACACTGCAAAGGTAGTAATTTTACTACGAACTACCAAACAAAACAATAACTATTTTACTACGAAATACAAAAAAGCCCCCGATGCTTTCGCACCAGAGGCTCACCGATTAGAATTTGTTAACCCTGAGGAGTAGCTTCACAGCCACTTGTATATATATGTCGTATGAATAAAAAATTAATTATAGCTAAAACCTTAAATCTAACAATTAACTGTAAATTACAAAGCCACAGGTACCTTCACAGGCACCTGATGCCTTTAGCAAATTGGTTCTAAAAACCCTGTTTAACCTTTGTCTAGTATGAGAGACACGAGTCGCTACTCGTGCGCACACACAAAATGTATGAAATTCAAATTGTTCTATCCTTAAAAAATTACCAAATGAATCGCCTGCAAAGGTAAGGTTAAAATCTGACAAAAGCAAGATAAAAACCAACTATAATAAGACAAATCACCAAAAAGCCCCTTGACGGTGGCTTTTTACCCCTCTGGGCCCCGCCGCGAAAAATGGCTGCGACGTTTTTCGCGGCGGGCGCAAAAAATCTCCCCACCATTTTGTTGACGTCGACAAAATGGTGGGGATAATCGTTTTATAGCTTCCCTTCTTCGTTGTAGCTGTAATATTGTCTATCGGTAACGATAACGTGGTCAACGAGGAAAATCCGCATCGTTTCGCATGCTTTTTTTAGCTTGAGCGTCAGACTGTCGTCATCACGGCTTGGGCGGTTGTTGCCACTCGGATGGTTGTGTACGAGGGTGAGCGTAGTGGCGTTGTTTAAAAGAGCTTCTCGAAGAACCACACGCACATCCACAGCGGTCTCCGTCAGTCCACCACTCGAAAGCTTCACGGCTTTTATGAGCTTAAAGCGGTTGTTCATCAGAAGAACGTGCGCTTCTTCGTGGTCAGCCGTGCCCAACATCGGGCGGAAGTAGCGCCAAACGGCTTGGGCGTTGTCGAACACCTCACACTCGGATGCTGCTTCGTGCTCGATGCGCTTGGCAAGTTCGAACGCTGCTTGTATCGTCAAAGCCTTTTTAGGTCCTACGCCCTGCACTGCCTCATATTCTTCTGCCCTGCGGTTGGCAACATCCCGAAGACTGCCACCACACATATTCAGAAGCTGGCGAGCCTGCTGTAAGGCTGCGCCCTGGTCGTTGCCTTGTCCGATGATGATACTTAACAGCTCCACATTGTTGAGCGAAGCGAAACCGTTGTTATAAGCCTTGAAGTCGGGGCGCTCTTCGCGCAATAAAGAATTGTATTCCATAATGTTCTATGTTAAGTTATTTGTTTACCAATACTGTACGAGCTAAGAACATAGCACCCAACACGTTAGCGCCTACCGCTTCAAGTTCTTCGGCAAACTCCTCGGCTGTTGCGCCTGTAGTAATAAGGTCGTCGAAGAGTATCACGTTCTTGCCGTTGAAGAAATCGGGGTCGGTGCTCACGGCATAGCCGAACGACTCGCTGACGATGTGCTCGGGGTTGTTGTGCTTCGCCTCACGCTTGCCGAAGATGTTCACGTGGTCCGTACCGTTCTGAATGCCCGTGCGCTTGCTCACCTCGGCAGCGAAGCGCTTGAAGCGTTTGAGATACTTGGCGTTGGTAGCAGCAGGAATGCAACAAAGCACATAGTCTTGACAGCTCACGCCATACCATTTAGTAAGGCGTTCCGAAACGAGATTAATTGCGTAGTCGGTAGCGTCACGGCGACCGTCCTTAAACGCATAGATGAAGTTGCGGACACTCTCAGCGCCTTTGTCGGCAGTAGCGAAGCGCTTGGAAACGTATTTGTAGAAGTTGGCTGTACGCATATCGGGGAAATTTTGAGTTTTGAATTATTCTCAGAGGCGAGAAAAGAGCTTTTTACATCTCTCATCTGTAGCCCGTTTGAGAGTTTTTTTTATTATTCACGTCGGGTCGAATTTCGCTTTTTACGCCGCACCCAAACGGCGGAGCCAAGGCGATAGGACAAGAAAATGGAGCTGAATTTTCACGGAAAACCGAGTTTGTGGAAGGAAGCCGTAGGAAGAAGAAACTCGGAAGGCTGCCGAAAAAATTCAGAGCCATTAGCACAGCGGTTCTTGGCAGACAGCCGTCCGCCGTAACTTCGCGAAGTAAAAACGATATTAGATTCTACCCGATGTACCATAGCCACAAAAAGGCTCTCATACGGATAAGCGCAAGATGTCAAAAAATCATTCTCTAACCGAGAATACCGATATAAGGGCTTGTCCCGACAAGCGTTTTTGCTTCTTTTCCGCAATAAAAAGAAGCCGAAAAATAAGAAATGAGCGCCAAAAAGCGCACCTTTTCCATACCCGCAAAATCTTTCAGCCTAAAAATCAACGACTTAGGCTGAAAGATTTTGCGGGGTGCATCAAATTCACTTTGAGCAGCACTACACCGCCCTGCGCTGCGTTCGCAATTGCCTCCCCCTCCTTGAGCGGAATATGTAGGACGAACCGCCCAATATGTGACTTTGAGGGGTTGCGAGCTAACGGCACACCCCTCATCAGCGGTTTAGCAGACCACACAAGCAGACAGGCAATTGCCACAAACAGAAAAGCCACCGACGCATCACGCGCCAGTGGCAAGCAAATCAAAAACTATTATCACAAAACAACGTAGAAAAAACTTAACCGTAAGTATTAGCGACGCCAGCAGCACCCTGGTATACGGGTTTAGTCTCAGCGCCTATGCAGAGCACGTCGAAAGCATCAGAGCCATCGGTACGGGCCTCTAGTTTGTCTTCTTCGGTCTCTGCATACTTCTCTCCACTCTTGTCCTTCTTGCCGTTGCGCACGCCTGCAGAAGTGATGGAGATAATGAGGTCGGGGTTATTGTCACGATTGATAAGCACCTGCAGACGGGCACGACCACGTAGCATTTTATTGATGAGAGCATTCTTCTCTACATGGTTCATCGGGTTGCCGAGGTAGACCTCACGCACAGTCCACCCCATGGAGCGCAGCGTGCGGACAACCTCTTTGTGAGGATCGTTGTAGTGCAGACCCCAGTTAGTGCCCACCATTGTCGAGTCGTAGTAGAATATAATCTGCCGACGGCGGTGGTAGCGATAGTACTCGTTGAAGTCTTCGAGCAGTTCGGGAATCTTGCGCTCGTACTTCACGAAGAACGATTTGATAACGTTGAGCTTCGAGCCCTTCACCTGTCCGACAACGAGCCAGTTAATGAGGTTGTTAGTGTCGAAAGCAATGAGCAGAGGCGAGCGGTCGTCGCGGTCGGCATCCATACGGCAGTCGTCAGGGATGGCACCATTGTCAGAAGTCACGAGATTGTGGATGTTGAGCACGCTCTCATTAGGAGCGGTATAGAAGTTGACGTCCTCACGCAGACCACCGTAGAAGCCGTCAGCCGATATGCTCACACGCTGACACATAATAGAAGTGGCGAATGTGAGCGGAGGGAGGTCACGCTTGGCACGCCGAATGAAGTCTTCGCCCAGAAGCGCCAAGTTCTCGATCGAGGAATACTCCTTGTATAGGAGACACTTCGAGCGGAAGAAAGAGAGCTGCTGATTAAGGTCATCGATGCGCCGCTGAATTTGCTGCTGCTTGTCAGGAGACTTGACGAGCTTCTGCTTCAGTCGCCAGATTTGGAAGACGATGCCCTCGATGACTTCTACAAGTTCAGGGTCTTGCTTGTCTTTGTAGCTCAAGAACCACGAACCTTTTTTGGTGACCGGCATATCGGAAGTGACGGTCATGCCATGGTGAAGCGGGAAGTGCTTGAAGTACATCTCATTGCCACGATTTGCCTGAAAGGTCTCGTCTTTGAGCTGCTCGAAGTCTACGAACTTCGCCTCGTCGATGATGACATAGTCTAACGACATCGAGTTAGACGTGCCCGTGCGGTCTTGCGAAATGATGTTGCATACAGAGCCATTGTAGAATGAGATAGTATTGCTCCACTCGGCAGGCGTGAAGATAGGCGACTTCCAATGCAGACGCTTCCATGGGCGTTTGCCAACTATATAGTGGAGGTCACGTTTGTAGCCCCACCGCTCAAGATGAATGAGCAGAGAGGGCAGGATATTAGTAAGACAGCGCTTCACGGATGGCGACACGAAGCCACCCATGGAGCCGGGCATGCCCTGAAAGCACGACTGTAGGCGACGTGCCTGGATGGCACCTTTGCCCACACCACGCCCGGCAACAATAACCTCGTCGCGAGTATTCATTGCGAGCGCATAGTATTGCGCATCGTTGAAGTATTGTAGGTTAGGAGCAGTATTGTCACTCATCGTCGTCAGTTTTTATCTCTTCACGAACCTCCTCATATTCAGCATCTTGTATAATAGTATTAGAGTACTTCTTATATAGCGCACGGATCCTGCCACGCAGGTCGGGAATGCGCTCAATGCCGAGAACCGACGGATCATCGGTCGGCTCGAAATTCTGAGGAATAATCTTGTCGAACTCAAGCTCCGGCTCATCATCTTTGTCTGTGCGGTTATTCTGCACAAGAACCTTGGAGAGCGAAGCCACCGAGCGGAAATCGCCAGCCCGTCGGGCAGCAGCAATATCCTGCTCGATGGACTTGTTTATCTTCCAGCGCATGAACTCCTTGGTAGTCTGTTGCAGATTGCCGAGCAGCACCTTGACCAGATGCAGGTCTTCGTAAGCCAGCGAGCGCGAGACCTTGAACATAGCCATGTCGTATTGCACGAGGTCGTTGTCGAGCTTCGAGGGGAACTGTAGCCAGTAGGCATACATGCCACGCAGACGATGAAGGCGCACGAGCACACCCTCGGCAACGTTGAGCTCACGAAGCTCAGAGTCGTCGAGGGTGACATAGCGAGAGTATTGGTCGAGATTGACTGGAAGCATACAGAATGTTGAATGTTGAGTGTTAAGTGTTGAATTAGCCGATAGACGACTGCGCAACTTGCAGGAGCCGTTGACACTCTTGTATAGAGTAAGGAGAGCCAGCGAGGGCAGTATCGTGCAGAGTGCGACGTAGCTCGAGCGCAGTAGTCGACGAGCCTCTGATGTAGGCGGTGCGAGCCGGATGGCCGACAGTAGCGATGTCGTCGCACAGCTGTCGCTCATCAATACCCAAAAGGGCGGAAATCTCCGTCGGGGTCATCATCTCCCTCGCATGGTTTTCGATCTCGCTCAGTAAGTCGTTGGAATAGTCCATTAAGTTCAAGAGATTTATCGACGACACCCCTCAGACCGGCCAACAGCTGATAATAAGCAGCCGTGTCTGTAGTAATCATAGTGCACTCAGCACGGTCGCCATAGGTCTGATTTTGCGAAGAAATGACCGACACAGTAATGTCAGCAGTCTTGACAAGCACAATCTTAGAGTGGTTCTGCCCCAGGAACACGTGGTCGAAGCAGCTCTGCATAAGCCGATAGAGCTGCACCGTCTTGCGAGCAGCCTTTAGGTCAGCGACGAGCGTAGCGTTGTTGATAAGCTTACGGCGACGTAGGCGCAGGAAGCCAGAGAGGAAAGCGTCGGAAGTTGAGAACGTAGATACATAAACGTCGGCACGCCCGGTCTGCTTGAGAATCCATCCGAGCAGACCGAGCGTGTGTAGCCCAGTGCCGAGGTGGTACTGGGTAGAAGCGTCACTCAGCGGAAGGAACGAAAACGCCCGCTTCATCGAGTTTGGCTTTAATGTCGTCGCCGATAGGAGCCTTGTTGTCAGCCAGTACAGCCACACGCTTCTGCACCTTCTTCTGCAGGGCGCTGTACTCTTCGAACGCCTTAGCGTCGTCAGACTTCAGCGTAGCCTCACGCAGCGTAAGCAGCTTGTCGGCATACTTAGTGATATAAGAGCGAGCGTTGGCAATCTCCTTGGCAATATCAGCAGGAGAGAGCTGCTCATCAACATTGTCAGCATCAGGCTGATAGTCGTCGTAGCGTTGCAGTTCGCTCTTGTAAGTGTACCAAAGCTCTTTGAGCTGGCAGAGATACTCGTAGCGGTCGCATGGCTGCTCAATGCCCAGCAGCGTATTGTACAACTGCTTGATTTTGTGCCATCGCTCGCGGTTGTCAGACCACACGCAGCGCACGCCATCAGGCAGCGAGTCGTGGTCGGCACGTATGCCAGAAGCAGCTGGCAGGAAAGACGCATCATCATCAGCCTCGCCCTCGTCAGCCTCGCCCTCCTGGTCGTGAGCCTCCTGCTCATCGACAGCAGCCTTGACCTGCGGAACGAGGTCAGCATCGAGCGCCTTGACATCCTGGAGAGTCATTTTAGCGAGGCGCATAGGCAGGAACTTATTGAGTTCGTAGCGCACCTTTGACTCGAAGCGCTCTGGACGGCGGATTATGGTCTGGTATAAAGCCATGTTGCGGTTGAGCTTCAGTACAAGCTCAGCACCACGCAGGATAGACTCGCGGTCGTGCGACTCAGAGTCGAGCCACTCCTGCATATCTTGAGTAAGTTTGTCGTCAATCATAATTCAAACTGAAAAAGGGCAGTCGCACGATCGCTCGTGAGACCGCCCCAAAAATATGAAACACCTATTAAGTATATGAAGAAAAGCCTTAAGCAGCCGCTACAATAGCCAGGCCAGTAGCACCTGAGAAGTCTCCGTCGGCGGTCTCAATCTTGCCCGGATAGAACGGAGCAGGATATTCGTCGTCGCAGACAGCCTGGATAGTGGTCGAGTTGGCATCGGTAGTAGCCTTGCCGAGGTCTTGCGATAGGGTGAGCTCAGGAGTGAACGCCTCAGAACCTACCATGCGAGCCTTGCCATTGCGCTGAATGAAGAGGTATACCATCTCATCGTTGTTAGCCTGAGCGATATAACCTGTAATCTCCTCTTCAGTGCCAGGAGCTACAGCTGTGCCCGTAACCTTGAATGTCTTTGAACCGAAAGTGCCCTGCGACTCGACCTGCAGCTGCGACTCATTAGGAATGAGCGCCACCTTGTGCCACTTCTTGTCTGAAGCGAGGGTGAAGTCACCGGAATACTTAGCCACCTCTGCGAGAGTCTTGGGAGCCTCGCCGCCGATGGTCGGCCACTTGACAATATCCTTCTTGGAAATGCCGTAGACCCAACCACGCACGCCCGGGAGCGACTTTGAGCCAGGGCAGAAGTTAACATCGCTGTATATAGTACCAGCACCAGAACATTTTGCCATAATATTTAAATTTAGAAGATGAAAAGGGAGGAGAGCAGGAGACCATGCGGTCGCCCTGCCCACCTATATATAGAGAAACTACAACAGCCCTGAGATTAGAGAGTAGCCTTGCGCCAGTAGCGGAGAACCTCAGGCGACACCGACTCAAACTGAGTACCGAAGAAGTAGTTCATGATGAAGTCGACATCGTAGTGGTTAGTCAGCGAGCCCTTCACGAGGAACTTCTCATCATCAGTCTTCTGGTTGAAGATGAGGAAGATGTTGCTCTTAGGAGTAAGCAGCAGGAAGTCTTTAGGCACGCACGGCAGCGGAACCAGTTCGACATTGCTTGCACCGTCAAGAGTGCGCTTGTCATAAGCCTGGTTGTAAGGCAGCGAGCCGTGGTTGGTCTGATAAGACTCAGTGTAGTAGTGATAAGTCTGGTCGCTCATGAACAGCTTTAGCTGCTGAGAACGGAGCTTGGCACAAGCCTCGGGCGAACCAGCCTCAGACCAGTAGAAGTCTTTGATTATATCCTCGGCATTATCCTTAGTGATAGACTGAGCACCCTCTACGAGGTTGCCCAGCTCCTTAGTGATAAGCTTCTTCTTGAGTTCGTTGGTGCCGTCAATATCCATGTCGAGGATAGCCTTAAAGCCATTGAACCACTTGGCTGTCTCAGCAGTGTTGCTTGAGTCGTGCTTGGCGGTGAAAGAGTTCATGAACATCTTCTCACCCACCTTCTTGACGAGATAAGCGCACACCTGGTTGACGATAGGCACATTCTTAAGACCATCGCCCTTGGTGACGTTGCTGCCCCAGATAGACTGGTAGATGGCATTGGGGTCGATGCCCTGAATAACGTTGCCGAAGAAAGTCTCGAAGATGCGAGGGTCAACCTTGACATCAGCATCCTCATGCTTGGTCTTCGAGTAGTTGCCAATCTCAGCATTCGCCGACATCTCGCTGATAATCTCACGGTAGCGTATGCCCGTGCGCACATTGCAATGCTGTGCGAGTGCCTGCATAGCGAGAAGCGGCATGATGACGAAGTCCTTGCGGTAAGTCTTGAAGCACTTGGCAAGATCTTCGGCACCATAAGTAATATTACCTACTTTTATTGAAGCCATAATTACACGTTTTTGATAGAGTTAAACATATCCTGCGCGGTGAAAGGCTCCTCACCACCAGCAGGCTTGTCATTAGTCTCGTCACCAGCAGCGCCCTTGAGAGCCTTAATCTGCTCGTCTTTCTCATCCGAAGCCTTCTGAGCATCAGCGAGCTGAGTCTCAAGAGAAGTCTTAGCCTCGTTAGCCTCCTGGAGCGCCTTGGAGTCGGCATCAGCCTTCTCTTTGCCAGCCTTAAGTCGGTCGTCGATGCTCTTCATCTGCTCTTGAGTGAGGACCACGTTGCCCTCATCGTTAGTCTTGAAGCCGTCAGTAACGTTGAGCAGCGCCATGACGGAAGCGAAGATTTTGATCATCTTTATATTATTTTTAGTTGCGTGTTGGTTGCGGAACAGACTCTTGAGACCCTCACACGTCTTCTGAAGGAAGCTCTGAGTTGGATTGCCGTCACCGTCAACCACTGATGCCACCATAGAGGCAGCATCTTCCGAGGCTTGTGGTTGCGGTAGCGGCGGTATGCCTGCATCCTTGAAATTGGTTGATATATCGTATTGGTTAATGAACTGACCGGTGAAATCGTCAGCAGCCTTCTCTGCCTGCTTGTCGGCACGTATCTCATCGACCAGACCGAAGTCGAGAGCCTGCTGAGCAGTCAGCCAGTTGCCCTTTTTCATCTGTGCGAGACACTCGTCAACAGTCTTGCCCGTTTTGTCGGCATACATTTGAGCGAGGACATCGTCGAAGTTCTTCAGCGACTCGCGCTGCTCTTTGAGCTTCGCGATATACTTGTCAATCTGCTCCTTATTGCTCCGCTCATACTTATCAATGAGCACCGACACATTATGGATAAGGAAAAAGCTACCCTTAACAATGTCGATAGACTTGCAGCCGAGCATGGCAATAGTAGCGATAGAAGCATTCATGCCGAAAGCGTGGGCGTGTACGTTGCCGTGATCGCGAAAAGCCTGGTTAATCTCAAGGCCATCCTTGACGAAGCCACCAAGCGAGCAGAAGCCGACATGAACCTCTTTGCCTTTATTTTGATTGAGCACATAGCGGACATAGTCGGCCGAGCAAGAACTCCACCAACTGCCGATAGTGCCGGAAATGACGAGATTATATTCCATTTGCAAAACTTTTTATGCAAAGATAACACACAAGATATGCTCTTTGAAAATACCCTAACCATATACATTAGGCACGATATACGGCGGAACGTGCAGGCTACGATGGGTAATAGTGACCTCTACGAGCTGATTGTCTTTGACAGACTCGGGGTAGGTGTCAGTAACCTCAATAACCGTGAACGGCCGAACATGAGAGCCAACGAGGAACTGTCGGTCATCAAGCAGCGTCACACGGAAAACGAGATGCCGATGACGAAATCGCAGCAGATCATCTGCAGTGAGCAGCTTAATAGTGGTGGTAACCACCTTATTGCCATCATCTGGCTTGGTAGACGACACCATAGACGGGTGCTCCTTGATGCACACCGGAAACCAGGTGACCTCAGACGGGATGCGCACCCTGCGCGGGCTCAAACGTCGCATAAGCTTCAAGTCGACGTTGAAGGCATACTCTATAGCCTTGATGATTTTAACAGATTTCATAATTTTGAGCATTTGAACGGCTTCGAACGGCCGTGAACAAAACAGGCCTTCTTGTCGTTATGATTTATAGATATTTTAACACTAAAATCAGTTGTCTTTTTCTCTTGACGTGCGGCGCAGGTCAATGCCCGATTTGAGGTAAGAAGAGCGCATGCGCTGAAAACGCATCTTGACGGTATCCTCGTAGTCGATACTGATGCCATTATTCTCACACCACGCACGCACAGCCTTAAGCAGAGGGCAGCGCAGTGCCTCGACCCCATTAAGGTCGTGCCACAGCTGTAGTCTGAAAGTGTCTTCGATGCAATCGACCAATGCAGCTCGTGCATGGATGCCGAGATGGTTGTATGTGATGACCGGCTTCTGCTTTGAGTCTGGTATGCAGACCGCCACCTCGCCCTCGCCCTGCATCTTAGGTATGCCACCAGGCTGGCGTGTCAGGAATCTGCGGATGCACGCATTCTCGGCGCTTTGGTCTGGAAAGCGTACCGGAGTGCCATAGTGGAACGCCAACCACTGGGCGATTAAAGGCTTGACCTTAAGGTAAACTACAAATTGTGACACGAATATAGCTGTTAGTGAATGATGAATGAATAAGATATTTGAATGCCTGCAAAATTAGGAAAAAAGGAACAAAAATCCTAATAAAATAGGGTGTTTTTCGGTCGAAACGTGGTTTGTTTCCGTGTTTCTTCAGATTTCTCTCTCTGTCTGTCTCTATTTTGTCAGAAAAGTTTGTGACAGATGTTATTTATGTGACAAGTCTGTAACTTGTTGAATCACAGTGCTCACAAAACAAAAAGATGTTTGTGAGCAATTTTGTGACAGAAAATCAAGTTTGTGACAACGGCCGCCAAAGCTCACCCGACAGGGGTCTGTTGCAAACCCGAAAAGTTTGTGACAGCTTTGTGATGTAGGTTTGTGACACTTTGTGACACCTCAAAACCCCTTTATTTATTATACTTTTTGACCTTTTGGAACATCATATTACAAAATCACAAAGTTTTCTGACAAAATAAAGGAGGGGTGTCGGGGAGTGGCAGAAGACCGCCGTAGTACTCTCTCAGATAAGCTTGCGGAAAAATGGAACAGTCTGCTACAGGCTGTCCGGAGCTGTGACAACAAAAAAGCGCTGCACAGGCGGTAATACCTGGCAGCGCCAAACCCAACAAAATGAAAAGTGAAATGAAAATGATCAGAAAGGCCGCTCATCATCAGGATCACCGAACGGCAGCTGTTGCTCTGTCGCTTGCTCTGTGGTCTCGTTGAGTGGCATAGAGCGCACGAACAGCATATCTTTAGTCTTGCGTAGCTCTGGAGTCACCTGCACAGCCCTCTGAATGCGACCGCCGGAGTTGCACAGCTCTGGCGGGTTAAGGCAGTCAACCCATGGGCACAGCTTGCAGAACGCCTTGAGCTTCTTGGTGAACGATTGCATAGTGATGCGACTGACGTTAGAGTATCGTTGATAGTCGTTGAACACCTCGTCACGCGGCACATAGTCGTCGAGGTGCCCGCTCTCACGCGAGAAGTAGCCGTTGGCCCAGTCTTCGAAATTGGCACCCATATTGGCCTTCAGACGGCGTCGCTCCATGTTGCTCATAGGAGGCTGTGGCTTGATGCCGGAGTCTTTGACCGAGAGATAGAACCGGCAGCACTGTAGCCAGAAATTGAGGTCAGCATTCCACTCGTCGTCTGAATAGTCGAAGGCATAGAGCGTTTTGCCGAAGTCGTCGCGTATGGTGCGGGTCTCGTGGTAGTCATTATCCTCAGTACGCTGGTGATACCAGTCTGAGAACACCATATATAGCGAGCGGGCCTCTGACGAAGGGTCAAAGTCGCTTGGCACGTAGTTAGTGGTGAACGCCAGCTTCGGCGACTCGTCGAAGCCGATAGTGAACGAGCGGTTGTTCTTCGGGTTGACGGTCATATCAGACGTGATGTTGTCATAGAACAGACCGAGGTTAAGGTATCTATCGCAGTCATCGACAAGCAGAAGGTCGGTAAACTGGCTCACCTGGTCGAAGACGTGAGGGTTGTCCATGAGCTTCGGATTACGGCCGGACAGCTTGACCGTCTTCATCATGAACGACAGCACCTTGAAGAAGAAAGACTTACCAGAACGGCCATTACACTCATCCTCCTCGCCGATTTTATTGTCCATGGCCAACGGTGCCCAGGCGCGCACGAAATCTTTATATCGGTGCAGCATATAGCCGAACGTGAATATCTTGTTTATCAGGTTCTGCTTCTGCTCGATGATCTCGTAAGAGCGAAGCCCCTCGCCATCGATGCGAAAGGGGTTAGCCTCCAGATATGCAGCAGCAGCCGTGCGGTCTTCGCCGAAGCGTGTCTCAGTCTCAGCGCGCCAATAGAGTCGGGAAGTATTGATGAGATAGCCGAAGAAATGACTGTTGACATTCTTTATGTCAATATCAAGCACGGTCTCGCCCTCGTCGTTTTTATCGATCGAGATGCTGAACATATCAGGCATGCGCTTGAACCGATGACTGATTACATCCTCTTCCCACACGTAGTTATGCAGCCCGTCGGCACCAGGGTCATACTCCTTGAACCCCTCGGGATGCGATTCAGATGGCAGACACACCTCGACAGTCTTGTTAGGAAAGAAGAAATACTGCGAGTTAGGCGTGTATGTGGTGAAGTTAAGGTCAATCTCCTGCAGCGACTCAAGAGCAGCAGGAGAGAGCTTGGTAGTATTGAGCACCAGGTTAAGGATATTGCGGTCTTCGAAGCGGTCAACCACCCACCGGCGAATGAACTCACGAATATCCTTGACGTTGACCTTTTTGACAATGTTGCCCTCGATGCGAATGAACTGGGTCATCGCCGAGTTCTCGTCGTGGAGAGCGTAGAACCCGTTAAGCTGAAGGAAATTGTAAAGGCACGCAGTGTCTACCTCAGTCTTCGGTTTGCCATCCTTATTGGCGTATTGCACCCAGAACTTCGCCGGCATGGCCACCTTCAGAAGGTTGCGGAAGTCTTTTCGCTCGCTATGAATCTCCAACCAATCGCGCAGGTCTTTGCGAGGCTTGCCGCGATTGTCTTTGTAGGTCTGCAGCTTGTCCGGAAGCCACGCCGTGTGGATATCGATGAAGCGCAGGGCGAGCTCACGGCCCTTGCGTTTGCCGGTCTCGTCGATGTCGGGTATGTTGTAGAGAACATCGACATACTTCATAATCTCCTTATACTCGTCAGCCGAGAGCTGATAAGTCTCGCTGTTGAACCACAGCGGATGGTAGCCCATCGAGTGGCAGCACAGCGAGTCGCGCTCGCCCGAGCATATCACAGCCTCGGGAAGCTTCTGCTCCTTGTATGGCTTGCCATCCTCATGAGCAGCCTGCCACTCCTTCTCTTGCTGCGCATTGAAGTCGCGGTAAGCCTTTTTGAGTTCGAACAAGCCGTTGATATAATATCGAGGCTTGGCACCGGCCGGAGTGTAGGAGAAGCGGAAACCCTTGTCGCAGTTGAAAGGCTCGTAGACCTTGTAGAACTTGGTCTCCTGCTCGCTGCCATAAGCCTCTTTGACCACACACTCACGCATGAATATCGGGTAGTTGTCAGTAGAGTGCTTGACGGTCACCTTACGGTCTTTTACGTTGGTTATCCACTTGACCGAGTGCCAGTGCAGCGCATCAACGTCAGCCTGTGTGACCTTAGGGCCGAGAGCCTTGAGTTCGGCATCAGTAAACTTGTCTTTTAGTTCGAATGAGCGAGTACCGTCGCGCTCATCAGCCCGAGCCTCACGCTGTCTAATCTCCGGACGGTTAAGAGAGCGGTTGAGTTCGTCGCGCACGTCATACTCAGCAGCGAGCGCTAATATAGCCTCATTGAACCGTGAGCGGTCGAAGCCCTTCTCACGCATGTAGATGTCGATAGCATTCTCGCCACGGCCGTCGCCTCCGAAGTCAGTCACCTGCCATATCTCGCCATACTTCTTCGACTGGTATTGACGGAGGCAAGCCGAGGGTGTTTTTTCGTTGCGAATAGCAAAGTGCTTGTTCTTCTGCCCGACACACTTCTGCGCCTGCGGGTAGAGGGACAAGATAATGTCGAGACCACCATTAGTGGCCGAAAGTATCTGTTGAACCGTAATCATTTCGCTTGGGTTTTGTTTGTTTTGCAAAGATAGTGGCAGCGTTTGGCTGCCACAAAATCACCGTGTCACAACTTTTTCAACGCTCTGCGTCTCTTGCGGTCAATACTCAGTGACGGGAAAAAAGTACCGAATGGTGGTGATACTCTTAGCTCAAGTGTGCCATCATCATCGAATACAACTACATTATGTTTATAGTAATTATCGTCATAACGAAAAGCCAAACCACCAAGCCACCAGATATAGTCTTTGTTGTCAATAGGCTTATTCTCGAACGCTTCGCATTTACCATCAACGGCAAGAAGGTCACCATCTTTATATTGTATAATGCGGAAGTCTTCAGACAGCAGCCCCATCTCCTTCAGGTTGTCAGTATGTTTAATATACTCATCTATTGTTATCATATTCACATTTCTCTATATTAAGGTATTCAACATATATTTTACGTATAGAGCACCAACGGCCATTGATGCAGTTGCGTGTGTGCTCGCAGTCATTACATATCGCAGCCATCATCTAATAATTTTTGAGCCGTAGCACACGGATAATGTCGCGGCAGTGTTTGACACCGCACTTCTTCTTGATGCGCATGAGCTGCACCTTTACGGTCTCGGCATTCTTGCCGAGCTTAGCAGCGATGTCACGGAACGTCAGCCCCTCAAGGTATAAGTCAGCAATTTCCCGCTCGCATCTACTGAGGCTGACCATCGATTTTGGCTTGCAGATCACGCCCTCATGCTCACATATACCTCGAAGCGGGCAGCGCACCTCCTCGAAGTGCAAGACATCATTGTCAATGTCTTGCGTGAGCAGGTCGTGCTCACCGAAGTTGCATCGAACGAACCTATCAGCCATATCGAACCGCTTGTTACGATATTTGGTGGCGAGAGCAGCGTAGCACTCGGGGAACCTCTGCTTAATCTGTTCCAGTAGCGGGTCGATGATGTCGACGTTGAACTTAGTCAGCCTGCGCGACTCCTGCCCGGGTACTTTATAATACACAGAACCGTCAGGTGTAGTGTAGAATTCGATTGTTTTTAATGTCTCCATAGATTCTCGTTTTTAATGGCTTCGTGGCACGCCATGCGCTCAAGTGTATTGAGCCCGAACCCTTGGTTGCCTGCCAGTTTACGCCTTATTGTACTGCATGTCATATCATACTCTTTAGTAAGGTAGGAGAGTAGGCTGCTCTTCTCTTTTTTTGTCAGACCAGCGTAGTACCCCTGTAGGTCTAATGAATCAAATTTCTGCTCCATTTTCTTGTTTATGTCGGAATTAGTGTCTAAATTTGATGCAAAGATATTAATAAATGATGAAACAATCCTACGTTAATAAGAGCTATAATCTTGATAAAGTAGGAATTTAACCTATTTTAAATTATGAGATACGAAAACAGCACTGTAAAAAGCGAAAGAGTGAAAGAACTCTTGAAGCGAGCCGGCATCAGCATCGGTGATTTCAGCCGAAGCCTTTGGGGGCCAAAGAGTCACAATGCCATTACTTATTTTGACACCAGACCCGACGTCAAAGTATCAACGCTTGTGAAGATGGCTGAGATATTAGATTGCTCAGTCGAAGACATCTTGATAAAGTCGGACACTAACTCGGATATACCGACAATAAACGGACATTACAATGTGGTGAATAGTAGCTATGTAAATACCGATGTAACGTCGCTTCAGGCCGAAATAAAGGCTCTGAATATGGTAATAGAAGAGAAGAATCAGCGTATAGAAGACTTAAAAAAAGCTAACGAACACCTTAGTAATAGTATAGAGCTGGTTAAGCAATTCAGCCATATTCAGGACTCTAAGGAGAAGTGTTAAAAAGAAATGTGTCACCGGGCATTTTTAGTTGCGGATATATGTTAAAATATTCGCCTCCTGCCTCCGCAACTACGAATGCTCGGAACAACTTGCTAAGCAAGAAGTTACGAGCATTTTTCGTGCTCTGAACCGAAATGGCTCAGACACAAGCTCAGACACAAGCTCAGACACATATTGGTTCAAATAATATTGTTGTGTTTTTAACAATCTGCATTTCCTTATGCAAATAGCTGTTTTACTCTATAAAGATAGAATTTCAGATCATTCACTCCTCTAAATTCAGCTCTGAATGTTTTTAGGGTTCAAATAATGGCTAAGTCAAATGAGCAGGGAGAAGCCCAAAAGAATGTAAGCGATATAAGGTAAATGGCTATATCCATAACGAATGGTTTGTAACGCCAAAAGTTGATTTTTTTAGAACTTTTGGCACCACTATCGGCATTTTCTGTGATTTAAACTGTACGCCGCATGCTTGAAAATGTGTAAAAATAGAAAAATCGTCCTTGTAAGAGTTTTGTTATAAAATACTTCGCTCATAGTTAGAAAATGTTGAAATTTATAGCAAATTCGGATACTGCTTAACAGAAAGTATGGCAATTAAAAATTAAAAGTGTATTTTTGCAGAAAGATAGTACAAACCGAAGACAATACAAAATATGCGACACATTACATTCTTCTTGTTCATGCTGCTTCTTAGCCCCATCTTTACTATGGCGGCCGAGCCAGACTCCGGCGGCACGTTATCCATGATGCCGATAGTGAAAATGAAGGCGGCCTTCGACCATAGAGGCGTAAGCGTGTGTCGCCCCATAAGTCGTGAGGCACGCACCTACATCGACGCTATATGCAAGTCGCTTGACAGTACGGCTGTGTACGATGCCCAGGCTCAGGCGCGCATTGACAGGCTGCGGGAAAAACAGACGGCGGCCTCGTCGTCACAGCAGCAGTATGAGCTTTGGGCCATGCTGTTTGACGAGTATAAGCGCATCTCCTTCAAGCCTGCGTTGAAGGCCGCGCAGCAATGTGAGGTAGAGGCCCGCAACATAGGTAATTACGAACTTGAGGCTCAAGCTATATTATATAAGGTAGAAATCTTTACAAGGTGCGGCTTCTTCCGCGAAGCGTCAGAGGCTCTTGCCACAATTGACGAAAAGCGTTGTGCGCTACCAGTAAGAACCAATTATATTGTGGCGGCGTTCAACCTTGAATTTGAGAATGGCTTTTACTTTCCTCGCCACATGTTCCGGCCTAACATGTATCTTCAGCGCATGAGGGCCTATTATGAGCAGGCACGCAAGCTGTTGCCTGACGACTCGTGGATTATCGACGACATGAACGTGAAGATGAACTTCAACGCCGGCAACTATGCCGAGGCGGTGAGGTGGAGCCATCGATTGCTCAAGAAGTTGTCGCCGTCGTCCGACTATTATCCCAACGCCTTGGGCAATCTTGGCTACAACTACATGGGACTGGGCGATTATGCCCGCGCGGCACGCTACATATCGCAGTCGGGCATAGAGGAGATAAGGCGCGGCTCGAAGGAGTATGCGGCGGCACGTAAGATTGCTGAGGTGGCTTACATCACGGGCGACATAACCCACTCCTACATGCTCATCAACGTCGCCATGCACAACGCCGAAACTTATAACTCGCGTTACCGTTACGCGGAGATAGCTGCCAGTTATCCTAAGATTGACCGCGACATGTATGCCTACATACAGCAGCAGCACACCCGTTTGCTTGTCGGGCTTGGCATACTGGTTGTCGTGCTGTTGCTGTTGTGCGGTGCCATATTCTTGGTGGTGCGCCAGACGCGTAAGGTGCACCGCCAGAAGTCGCTTATCGAGCACCAGATGAAGAGCCTGTCGGACAAGAGCCGTCAGATTGAGGACATCAATGCCAAGCTGCTCGATGCCGGACACATAAAGGAGACAGTGCTAAGCCAGCTCATCGTGGCAAGTGCCAACCATCATTCGGCCATCGAGAAGCTGCGCAAGGAGGTGTTGCGCCGTCTCACCATAAAGGATTATGATGGTCTGCGCGCCGTGTTCGACCAACAGCGTGGCGAGGCCTTCGACACGCTCTATTCTGTCGACCAGATGCTGCTGACGCTCTTTCCCGACTTCCCGGAAAAGTTTAACAGCCTGCTTAACGAGGAGAGCAGGGAGGCTCCGAACAGTGACAAGCGGCTTACCACCGAGATGCGTATATTTGCGCTTATCCGCCTCGGAATAACCAAGAACGATGATTTGGCACAGACGCTCAATTATTCAGTCAACACTATAAAGAGCTACAAGACGCGCGTGATAAACGCTTCGCCCTACGACAAGGACGAGTTCTACAGGCAGCTGATGGCGTAATTGGAGTTTATAAAGTGGCGTTTCTGCGCCGAGCGAGCATATAGGTGCGGATTTTTTTTGCCGTGTTCGTTCTTTTTTCAAGTTATGTTATCGCTAACAGCGGGATTTGTTAGTTTTCAAAGGTATATTTTCAAGCACATAAGAAAGCGGTAATCCGCTGATTATCAATTACGGTATATGCCACGCATGGGGTATATACCGTATATTTTTTGCTTACGGTATGGTGGGGAAGTAACTTTGCAACCGAATTCAAAAACATGCGAATTCAGAATTCGGAAAAACTGAATCGTAAAAATCGTAAAAAGAGTTACATTACTAAGAACCGTTTAAAAACTTAAAGATTTTATGGAACACAAAAAGTTATTACTTCCTTCATTAATGGTGGTGACTTCGATGATGCCCGCTTTGTCGGTAAGTGCCGAGACGTTTAGCAAAATGATGATTGCCGTTGAGGACACAACAAAAAACGCTGGCAACGACCACGGCGTGATGCTAAACGCCAAGGATGCCACCGAGCCCCGTCAAGTGGAGATAGGTCTGCCTATGAGTTACACAGCTGTTGCGGTTGACGGTGTGCCGGCCGTTTACTACTATTGGCCCAACACCACCAGCAACCACTGGCGCGGCGAGCAGCTGCTGGCGCGTCAGGGCCTGCAAAACATCGCCACCACCGCCATCAAGTTCGGAGAAATTGGCTATGGCGTAGACTCATACATGGAGCGTGGCGGCGAGCGGTTCAAGGGCAAGCTGAAGTATCAGACCAACACTTACGGCGCACAGAATTTCGACCTCAACCTTTCAGGCAAGCTGGCCAAGAAGACTTATTTTACGCTCAGCGCATACCAGAACTTTGACCCCGGAAGCATGGACCTGAAGTTCACCAACTATATTGACCGCGCACAGTTCTACACGGCCGGGCTGACACGCCTCTTCAACAACGACCGCGGACGTTTCAGCGTATTCTATAAATATAATGTCACCCATCCGCTCACCGCTCTCGCCAACTATGCACCGTTCACCTACGACGGCAACGGCAAGGTGTCGGAGCTGAAGGGCTTCCGCATGGGCCGCGACTCTTATCTGCCCGTCGACGGCATGATGCAGTATCGCGACGTGAAGACCGGCGAACTTGTGACCGACAACCTCTACAACATCATCAAGACCCGCACCCATGAGGCCACGGCACTGCTCGACTACGATCTCGGCAACAGTCTCTCGCTTGCTGTCAAGGCTAAGTTCTCACACTCTAAAGGCCATAGCGGCGACCAGCTTACCATGGGATTTTACGAGGATGCCGATGCGACGTATGCCGACAACGGCGAGGCTTTCCACGGAACCATACAGCGCCGACTTTCACAGATTAACGCTTTCTGCGTGAAGGATGCTATGCTCATTGCCGAGCTGCAGAAGAAAACCGCCAACCACGATTGGGCCTTCGGCATAAACGAGCTTTACAGCAACATCGACTACGCCCGCAGCACCACGCAATACTATCATGAGGTAGCACCCAACCCACGCAAGCTCATCTACAACGGTAAGGAATATGCCAACCTCAATGGATCCACCGAGTATGACAAGGGCTTTGAGAACAAGCTCGCGGCTTATGTGAACGACACGTGGCGTGTGTCGCGCAACTTCCGCATGGGCTACGGCGCGCGTCTTGAGATGTTCAATGTGGGTGTCGACTATATTGGCGACGGCCGCTTCACCGACTTCTTCATCGGCGCTAAGTATACCGACGCTGATGGCAACAGCAAGACAGTCGGCACGACGCATCACACAAAGACTGGCTTGAACTATAGCGTGTCGGTGTCGCCGACATTCAACATCACCCACAACTTCGGACTGACTGGCGAGCTCAACTTCCTTCAGCAATATCGTCATCTTGAGGCTTACTCGGGCAAAACGCTGCCTTACTACGACCACCGTCCGTTCATTCTCGGCCGTGCAGGTATCTTCTACAACAGCTCGTTTGTAAACCTTGTGTCGGCTTTCACCTACGCACGCCGCACCAACGACTACATTCGCCTGACGGTGATGAGCGACGACCCCAACGAAGACCCCGTAATGGTGGGCGCGTCGAGCGGCATTGAGACCATTGGCTGGACTACCGACGCTATGTTCACTCCGTTCAAGGGATTTAAGTTACACGCCATGCTCACCCTGCAAAGCCCCAAATACACGGGCTACAAGTTCGAGGCCTTCAACAAGACCTACGATTTCAGCGACAAGACTGTCACCAAGCAGTCGAAAGTACTCATTGAGCTTGACCCCAACTACACCTACGACCGCTTCAACATCTGGGCTTCGTTCCGCTACTACGGCAAGCAGTATGCCAACGTGGGCAACTCGGTCTACTTCAACGGACGCTGGGAGACCTTTGCTGGCGCAAGCTACAAGGCCAACAAGATGCTTACGTTTAACGTGAACGTGGTGAACTTCCTCAACCAGCGCGGCGCACAGGGCACGATTCCTGGCTCAGAGCTTATCACTGACGGCTCGCAATATACTGGCACTATCATGGCCGGAAACTATATCCGCCCGTTCACCGTGGAGTTTGGCACAAAGCTCAATTTCTAAATAAAGACAAGTAGTTGCTATAAACAAAAACCAATAATTAATTAAGAAAAAATCTATGAAGAAATTTTTTGTAACAATGGCTGCCATGCTCGCCACGATGAGCATGAGCGCACAACAGAACATCTCGTTCCGCGAGGGCAAACTGGTCTCGCCGCAGGTAAACAACGATCACACCGTGACGTTCCGTGTGAAGGCTCCCAAGGCAAAGAGCGTGAAGGTGGTGGCCGACTGGGAACAGAACAACGGACAGGGCACCATGAAGAAGGGCAAGGACGGTGTATGGGAGTACACCACGCCGCAGCTCGCCTCCGAGATGTTTACCTATCGCTTTGATGTCGACGGAGTGGTGAGCATCGACCCTATCAACCCGTTCACACGCCGCGACGTAGGCAACGTGTTCAGCATCTTCTATGTGGGCGGTGGCGCTGCCGACGAGTATCAGGTGAAGAATGTGGCACACGGACAGGTGCGCACGGTGTGGTACCACTCAAACACAGCTGATGCCGACCGCCGCATGAACGTGTATCTGCCGGCCGGCTATGGCAAGACCGACAAGAAATATCCTGTTTTCTACCTCTTGCACGGTAGCGGTGGCGACGAGAACGCATGGCTCGAGCTGGGCAACATCTCGCGCATCATGGACAACCTCATAGCCGAGGGTAAGTGCGAGCCGATGATTGTGGTGATGCCTAACGGCAACTTTGGCAAGCAGGCTGCCGCCGGCGAAACCTCTGAGAATCTCAACTATAAGCCGGTGATGACCAACTTCCTCCCTCACTACAAGGACGGTCTTTATGAGTTGGCATTCCCCGAGATAGTAAGCTTCGTTGACGCTACGTTCAACACCCTGCCCGACAAGGCCCACCGAGCCATCGCCGGTCTGTCGATGGGTGGCATGCACACGCTTATGATTACTGCCAACTATCCCGACATGTTCAACTACATAGGCCTCTACTCGGCTGGTGTAGACTTCACAAAGATAAAGATGGAGGAAATTTCGGCCTACGCCAACCTTGACGCTAAGTTGGCAAAGCTGGCAAAGAGCAATCCTAAACTCTATTGGATTGCCTGTGGCGATGCCGACCGCCTGATGCCGTTCAACAAGCAGCTAATGGATCGCATGACAAAGGATGGACTGAAATACACCTTCCACGAGAGCACACGCGGCCATCTTTGGAGCAACTGGCGTCAGTACTCACTGCTGTTTATCCCGCAGTTGTTTAAGTAAAATCTACTCATCAAAGAGTGATATTGCAGTAGTATTCATCGTATGATACAAAAACGATGAAGATAAGAAACAAGTTAGGGCAAGGAAATTTCTCTCTTTGCCCTAACCTGCTTGTTTGCCAGAATCATTGGCAAGATAAGTGCGCTTGCCATTCTTCAATGTCTCCCTCCTATTCTTATCAAAACCTGTTGTTCAAATATCAAATCTATAGGTTTCGCATTCGATAATATGTTATTTGGTCATAGTCTTAATAATTTTCATTGCTAATTGCTTTAGCGGTGACTCTTCAGGTGGGCGTGAATCTGAAGAGTAAATGAGATAAAGGAAGAAAAAACTTTGCGCGAATTTGAAAGACTTATGGAAGAGCGTGAGAGATTAAAGAAACTCAAGTGTTTGAACCCTCTTTGTCGTGTTATTGTCGCAGTTTTATTTGAGCTATCTTTTCGTTTGATAATTAATCTTCGTACAATTTACACAAATCGCTTATACAACATTTCATGGTCTGCCTTAACGACTGTGGTTCCATCACTTCTATCATCGTCCCATAGCTCTGCAACTCCATTATGAAGTCGTAGGTGGGACGGAGCGTAAGCTCGAAGTCGGCATAGTCGTTACAAGAACAAAGCTCTTTCTGAGAGAGATGCAATGGAAGAGAGCGCATGTAGTGTTGGTGTGCACCAAAGGCACGAACAACAATTCGTTGCAAGGGTATATCCTCGTCTATTACTACGCCGAAGAAGCTGGAGAAAAAGTCCTTGGCATTGAAGTCGCAAGGGAACTTGAAATGATCTTTTGTTATTTCAATATTCTCAAATCTGTCAAGTCCGTAGATACGCAACCTGTCTTCGTTGATGCTGAGCGCGAGCACATACCAACGTTTCTGGAACATTTTCAGACAGTATGGCGCAATGGGGAATGTATAGGAGTTCTTGTAGTGAAAATTCCGATAAGTAGCCATTATGACGTTGTTGCCCTTCATGGCATCAACAATATCCGTAAGGAAATGACGGCTCGACGGAATCTCCTCTACAAGGATGCGGTCTTTGAGCGATGTGTTTTGTGACAACGTATTAGCTGTAGAATAGGTATCGAGCTGCCAACGTGACAGTTCACCATTGGCAAGACTCTCGGGGTTGGAGATGTAGTAACGATAGCCGCCCTTTAGCCGGCAGTCGATATTCACCCCAAGCGACATTAGTATGTTGTCTTTCCAACGGTTGAAGGTCTGGCGCGAAAGAGGTTCGCCATAGCTTATGCTTTCGTCAAGCTCCCATTTGTCGCTTAGTTCCTTCAGCGACAGTCCGTGGCTACCAGCACGATATAGAGCGTTGACCACCCAAATGTATTTTTCCAGTGTTGTCATACTAACCCCATGTGTTTAGAATTAATGAAATGTTTAAGTGCCCAAAGTTACAAAAAAAAATTTAGTCATTACATCCATGCTAAAAAATCACTCCTTATATGTTGCATAATCGTATTCCACGGAGATTTCCACATTAAAATCGCGCACCCATAAAAGGTCAAAGATTGAGAAGCATGTATGTTCATAGAGGTTGTGGAACGGATATATGAGATGCATGTCGGAAGTCAGCTCTGGGTTTAACCCTTCATTCCAGTTGTCGGTCTTCTCGCTCAAGTAGAGCATATTATTTTCCGATTCCAGTTTGCCTCCACGATAAGTCCAACCTCCATATATCACCCCATCTTGGTATAACGGCACAAAATCATCATATACGCCACACAAGATGTTCCAAATCTCTTTTTCGTATTCTGACTGTTTGGGATGTAAAGGAGAAAACTGATATGCCATGAAGCACTTGCCTATGGCAGTAACGTCATGGTCAGCTGTCGTCTGCTTCACTGCATTATAGGCAGAGATGACGGCAAGGCGCATTTGCAACAGTTGCTCAGACAAAGCCTTATTGAAGTCGCAGAGCAGTTGCTTATAATTGTCATCCATAACAAACTCCTTGTCGAGCAACCGCTTGCGCACGGCAAGCAGTTGCTTAATTGCCTCTTTATCAGCTTTGTTGTAATAGCAATGCTGCTCATACTGCCAATATAGGTCGCATATTTCAATTTCGATAAAATCAATAACTGGCAATCTGAATATTTCCTGTGCTGTCATACTTAATTTTGATTTAAAATGTCGTTTAACCTTATTCTTAAATTACATACTGTAAAAAGCGAAATCTATCCGCAAGTCCTCCTCAAGAGCATCATCTGCTTTCAAGCAAAACAGTGGCTCACTGACACTTATGGACAGCACTTGGCGCAATGTCGCCATCTCCTTTGGCTGGAGAGGATACTTGGGCGAAGTGCTTATACATATTATACTGTTTTGTTGTTGGTTGAGGGCCTTTGCCAAGTTGTATTTATCTATCAGTTCCTTCAGGTACGCACACCTTTCGCCAGCATCAAACGCACATGTTTGCCAGCGGTCTATCCAGCACTCATTGGCGCGGAACAGCACACTGAGTTGTTCTGCTGTTGGAGGTTCAGTAAGATTTTTGCCCCGTTCGTACAAATCATCTATAAACTCAGCGTTCATGATTATTCGCCACTTATATTCCTTGTTAATCGTCAACCGTTTCCATCTCCTCCAAAACATGTTATTGAATAAATATTTGTACTCTTTGAAATTATGACGAATACGGTGTTGCTTCATTTCACTCCTTATGGCATTACGAAAGGAACGGATATTCATCATCTCCTTTTTCGATGGAATCAGTTTGCTGTATGTTTCCTTACAATGCTTGAAGACTTTGCCTGTACCATATTCCGTATCGTAACAATACAATGGCAAGTGCCGCCACATATCATTCCAGTTGGGAAGGAAGGCTAACAAGGATGACGTATATATACAGCATGCGGCAATTTCAGCCAAAGGGATGTCCGCATTATCTTCCACAACCACTTCCCTGCTCAAAGACTCTTCCAAAGGGTTTTTCTCCAAAAATGCGGCAATAGTAATTCTTGGTCTGTCAGCGGCAGGTGGAATAAGATACACTATGATTTTATCATTATGTTCGTTTTGTTGAGGGACAAGATGGCGCAAATAGTCGTAGTGCATCTTGAACGGAGCCAAAGGTTTGCCTTCAGTATAACTATTCGATAAGAATGGCGCAATCTCGTCAAACGACACTTTGAGAAGTAATTCGTAATATGTCATATCTGATTTTTTTTACATTGTCAGTTCTGCTGCAAAATATCCTCCAGTCGGCTGAAACATTCCTCCTCCGTCTCATACGGAATAATCGTGAAGTGTGCATTGCCGTTCAGCATTGCCGAAAGATTAGCCTTGCTCTTGTTGTAGAAAACAAACACTGGGATGCCGTGTGCTTCGGCATAACCCAGTTCATAGCCAACGCCAAGCGATGGACATGTACATTCGGCTATCACCATGTCGCACTCTCGAAGCCATCCCGTATCCCGCTCGTATATATGAGTGTCGATGACCTTCGTCTGAGCTTTAAGACTCATGTTTGACTTCCCTATGTGCTCAGTCATCACGACATTGGTTCTTTTCATGTAGTCTATCATTCTCTTATACAAGGATGCATCGTCCCTGCCACCACGAATAGATCCGGCAAAATATATTTTCTTGTTCATAGTCACTGTTTTTTAATAGTTACGACATTACATACTGTAAAATGCGAAATCAATCCGTAGGTCTTCGCCAAGCGTATCGTCTGCTTTCAAGCAAAACTGCGGTTCACTGACACTTCTGTACAACAAACGTTGCAAGGTTTCAAATTCTTTTGGCTGGAGAGGATGCTTTGGTGAGGCACTTATGCTTATTATACTATTGTGTTGGTTGAGGCCCTTCGCTAAATCATATTTCTCAATGAGTTTCTTTAAATAATCACATCTTCTGCCTGCGTCAAATGCACAAGTATGCCAACGATCAATCCAGCACACATTCGAACGAAACAGCACGCTAAGTTGTTCTGGTGTTGGAGGTTCACTAAGGTTTGTACCCCTTTCGTGCAAATCGTCAATGAATTCAGCTGCCGTGATAATCCGCTTTTTGTATTCCTCGTTAATCTCCCAACGCTTCCACATCCGGCGCTTACGTTTTTCACATCTCCAAAACTTTCTTTCTGACTTGGAATAACGACGATTGTTATGGGACTTCATTTCACGCCTTATCTTATTACGAAACGAACGGATATTCATCATCTCTTTTCTCGACGGAATGAATTTGCCATACTTCTCTCTACAAAGTCTGAATACTTTAGCCTCATCGTAGCACGACAAGTGCAGACGCCTACCTAAGCTTTCCCTATCATGAGGAAGAAAGGCATAAAAGGATGTTTCCCATATACAGCATGCGGCAATCTCTGCTAAGGAGATGTCTGCTCTATTTGGCACTACCACTTTTTGGCCTATAATGGCTTCTTTTTTTGCTATACGTGAATTATCAAAGTCTTTAATGATAATTTCTCTACCAAGAGAATCTTCCCAAGGGTTGCCATCCAACCATGCAGAAACTGTAATTCTTGATTCATCTGTGTCATAACCAGTCTGAGGAACCATTTCTACATATATGTCATCGTCTGTCTCGCTTTTGGGTAACGGAACAAGATGGCGCAAATAGTCATAGTGAATCTTGAACCATGCCAAAGACCTTCCCTCTGCATAGCTTTTCGACAAGAATGGCGCAATCTCGTCAAACGAAACCTTGTGTAATAATTCGTACAATGTCATATCTCATGTTTTTATCGTTATTTGCCGGCAAAGATATTGACGTGCTGACTCAATTATCAATACAGGTTAATTGTTTCTTATAAAAACTCACAAAAACAGAAGTTTTCTCAACCTGTGCTAATAATTGGTACACCTTCATAATACTTTTGCCGCAGACATTAAAGATACAGTTATGAAAAAGTCTACAAAATATGAAAGCGCTGTAAAGGATGCGAAGACAATAGCAGAATGTTTAAGAAGCATATCTTTCAATGAGATTGAAGAAATATTATGGGATGTTTATGGAATGGGGGATAACTTTACCCCATTCCTTAAAATGACTTATAACCGAGTTTGCCATCAGACTGGTATTTTTAGGCATACTCACGTGATAGTCCAGAAAGTTGATGGTTCTTTGGACACTTTGGGCGTGAAGATTATCATGCCTGAAGAATTCCAGAATGACTCTTTGGAAAACATAGGAAAATACAGTGTTATAATCAGGGCCAAAGAGGAACAACCTGACATGTCCAATATAGCTGCTGGCATATTAGAAACTATTATTAGGCACGATCTTCAAAGAGTGTTAGAACCCTTTCATAGTTTTGAGATTAGGCAGAAGACAAAAGTTTACAAGCTGGCAACTTTTGTAAATGACCAACTTACAAATTTTTTATTGCCAAAGGGGTGTGTTCCTGCAGAATGCTCAGAAAAAGGTCTTTATAAAATGATCCGGAAGGAACTCTGTCGGTACATTGCACTTCTGAAGCTATACTTATTTAATAAAGTTCACCACATCTATGTACGATATAAACAAATATGTAAGACAAATTTCTTAATCAGAAAACTTTGCCACAACAACTGTCAAGAATTGAATGAAAAGAATTTTAAATGGTTATATAACAAATCATACATATCCGAAATAGAGTATGTCAGTTTTGCTTTTGACAAAATTAAGAGAGTGGATTACATCAAAGAATTGATAGAGATGTTCAAACTTCCTATTTCGGGTTGGGATGGTTCCTTAATCCTTACCAGAACTTCTTCCAAACATCCGTTGTCTGCCGATGAAAAGAATAAGTTAAAAGGAATCATTCTCGGACTTGGGGGAAATGGCGATATGTGGTATCAATCGTATGATGAGAATTTAGACGAAGAACTGTATTTACTGATTGTGAAATGGTTTGATAAGAAATGAGCCCGTTCATTGATAGACCAAGCTCATTTCTTATTTTCGAAGGTCATCGAACTGTGAAACATTATAATATTCTGTAAAGACACCACCCTTGCTTTTGTTTCCACAGGAATGAGCATGCCCGAAGACATGGAAATGGGGACGATACTGATATACTTCCATCAATAAAGGAATACTGCCCCTACCATCATCAAGGATTCCATCTGGCGGAATATGGGTAATCAGAAAATCTATATTGGTAGCAATGTGGACGTTTAAGCTCTTATTTTGCAAACTCCTCATAGAGATATTGCCAAACTTAATTCCATCAAACTCGTATGTGGAGTCATGAAGGAAAACAACCTTTTTAGGTAAAAGTGACTCTGCAATCTCTGGAGTATCCTCCAAGAACAACTCATGATTACCTGCGACAAAAATATAAAGTCTGGCAGGATGGCTTAACAACCAGGAAAAGAAGTTCTCCATGCCATCCTTGCCAAAGCCAGACACTACATCGCCAGCACATAACAAAATGTCAGCAGTCTCTGGAATATAAAGCCGCTTGTGCATTCCATGAGAGTCAGAGAATGCAAAAATCCGATGTTCCTTATAGTTAAATAGCATTGATCTAATCTTATAAAGTTAATACTTCAATGGTGAATCTGGGCAGAATCTCTTCCGTCCGCATTTTTTGCATTGGTTTCCATTCCATACGAAGTCAAACTGGTTGATGGCTTGCTCCACAAAGGAAGGGGCATTGGTCAGGACACCAGCCTCGAAATTTCTGTTTCTCTCCCCCTTCATGCCGAGGCCTGCACCTGTGAGGTTGGCTGACCCAACATAGGCAGTCTCCAAGTCAAAGATGACCATCTTGAAATGTACCCTTGGGCACAAGACTCTCTCCAATCGTTTGGCAAGAATCGAATAATCATCAAAGTCCTTGCGGAAATTAGGGCCAGGCTCCTTGGCATGGATTAACCGAACCTCCACTCCACGCTCAATTAATCGAGAGATGACTTTGAGAAAGGGAACGGTCATGGAACTGCTTTTTACATACAAGTCCTTGATGTCTGCAGTCCCTATCCAAAGATGATGTTTCACGTTCGCTATCTTGGCGATGACATCAGTATAGTGGCACCATTGCTTATGTATTTATAATACGTAGTTTCTGACATTTTATTTCATTTTTTAAGTGATACGAAACCTGTTTCCTTATTTTTCCTGGAACACTTTATAAACATCAAACCATAAACCATGCAACATGTCAAGCAGTTTGATTTTATCATCTGAAGATATGGGTAAGCCGGCAATGTCCTCTGGCTCGAAGCTGACGGATGAGACTTCATTTTTTAGCTCTAGTAAGAGCATATCCATTCGTTTCTCCAAGTATTGTTTCAACCAAGAGAGTTCGTCAAAATCACAAGTTGGAATTTTGATGTTTGATACACATTTTTGTTTCTTATCACCTGTCACTGAGTACAAATTCGCAAACCATATATCGCCAAAGCCAACACTCAAACTGAGTTCTATGCTATATGTCTTTCCCATATAGGAAAAAACAGTCTCACTTTGAGCTTCATCACCAGTGTCAAAGTCAACACATTGATTCATCTTCATATGCTTGAATGATTAACAATAGTTGTTCTTCACTTGTGCCCAATGTCTCCTGTACAAGATCCACCTTTGTTCTGTCCATAAATGATTGTGACACAGACATAAGTTGAACCAATTCTCCCATCAGCAAAGGATATTTTACAGAGGTGACGATTCGCATAGACACCTTATTATATTTTGCCCAATCCACCAGGGTGTATTGCCTAAAAGATCGGCAGATAGCCTCTGCCCTGCTTTCTCCTTTCATTGGAAAGGAATAGATACGGCGTTTTACCGATATTCCGTGTTTAGTTTGTTCCATTATTTCTTATTACTTTACATCTATGACACAAAGGTAGTTAGGAAATGAGAAAAATATTTGCACACCTAAAGAATTCTAAACTTGTGCAATACTTTTTCTCATGTTTTCTTTATCTTTGCATAAGAATTATAAAAGAATATGGCTATCAATCAACTCAACAAATATGTATGGCTCGTGGAAACCATCCACAGGGCAAGAAAACGAGGTGGCATTACCTTGAAGGAGATTCAAAGCAGATGGTTGGATTCTGACATTAGTGAAGGAACGGAACTCTCTCGCCGTACCTTCATCAATAATCTCCATGCCATCGAGGAACTGTTTGAGATTAATATTGAATGCGGCAGCGGATTCCGCTATCACATTGAGTATGGTGACTGTTTTGAGGAAGGAAGCGCCAGAAACTGGTTGCTCAACGCCTTCTCGCTCAATGCTATGGTAGGTAACAGCCGCAAGCTCAAGGAGAGGGTACTCCTGGAAGACATGCCATCGGGCAGGAATTATCTTCTAGACATCATCAAGGCCATGCGTGACAACCATGCCATCTTCATATCTTACTACAGCTACAACACCGAGGAGTATCATGAATTTGATATTCATCCTTATTTCTTGAAAACTTTCAAGAAACGTTGGTATGTGGTCGCATATAGTCCTGGCACAAACGATATCCGCTGCTATGCACTGGACCGCATGGAGAATGTCATGATCTCAGACAAAGTGTTCAAGATGCCTAAGGACTTGGAACCTGCCGAATACTTCAAGGATTGCTTCGGCATTATCAATAACAAGTGCTCTGAGGTGCAAAAGGTCGTGCTCAAGGTAGATGCCTTCCAAAGTAACTATATACGCAACCTGCCTCTCCATGACTCTCAAAAGGAGACAAAGCGAACTGACGAATACTCTATCTTTGAGTATCACCTGAAACCAGAGTTTGATTTCGAGCAAGAAATTTTCTCTAACATGGGTACCATGGAAGTGTTGGAACCTCTATGGCTAAGAGAAGAGGTGAAGGAAAGAATAAAAAATCTTGCAAGTAAGTATCTTTGAAAGGCAACCCATCAATATTCTTTTGTCAAGGGACTAAATATCCAGTCCCTTGACACAATCTATAGCTTCGTCAAACATTATTGAGAAATCATTTAAAGTTTTGCCATTCAGCAAGTCTTTTATGGTCGAGGCATTATCCCAATTACAATTTTCTATAAAATTCTTATGAATCCATAAATTACTACCCCATTCTTTTATTGGGGAACTTATAGAATAATGCTCCTGTACCTTTTTCCAAATAGATGCAGGTATATCAGGACGTCTATCGTTGCCTTTACAGACAAATCCAAAAATCAAGCCCTTTAACCCTTTCTGTTCAAATTGAAAAGCAAGGTCAAAGTACTTCCAACCAGCTTTTTGGAAATGTGCTCCTGCATAAATATCAGAGAGCCAATTCCTCTTATAATTACCAGAAATTTGCAAACCTTTATCTTCTGCTAAAGCTTTCAGCTTTGGAATAAACTCATCATTTATAATATGATTTATCAAATTCTCTTTGCTATTGATTATATCAAATACAGCATCGAGATTTTCTTCTTTGCTCAAGATATCAAACAGTTCCTTATTATCTTCCATAACGTTATTTGTTAATATGTCAATAGTACTAATATATTGATTGATAGTTTCTCTCACGAGCGGAGTTCTTGAAGCCAACTCCACGCAACGATCAAGCCATCCTCTAATATCACTCTTATAGGATAAGCAAACTATATCATTTTCCTTTAAGTCTTCACCCAAAGATTCTTTTGAAGGAGAGCAACCATCCAATGTCAAGTAAATCAATACAAATGATTTTCCCGTATCATTCCCTTTTTGTGACATTCCATAATTCCAGTAACTTAGCATCTGATGATGTTGGTCACCAGCATAGATTTTATTCTCTATTATTATACTATGTTTGCCATCGGTAAGATAAATATCTATTCTGCCGCCTTCACTATCTGTCTGCCTACCTATATATTTCTCTACTCCTACTGAAGCATTAGTCATGTTTAGTTCTAAATTATCTGCAGATATTGTAGGAAACGATTTTTGTAGCATTTTCAAAAATGCCTCAAGGAATTTTCCTCTTTGTCCGTGACTTCCTTTTGGATTCAGCAGGTTTGCCAAAAACATAGAGTGTAGATGGACTTCATCTGACATGAAGCCCAAATCATTGAAAATATTATAATTTTCACCACGTTCAAACTTTTCTTTTCTTTGTTCTTTTATTTTCTGTGAAACTATTCGAACTTGGTTTAGAATATTGATTATATCATTCATCGCATTATAAGCTATAATTGTTTACCTTAGAAACGAAATTCCATCTAATTTATTGTAGACGTTGTTATTTTTGCCAATGAAAATGACTACGCAAACACTCTTGGTACATAAGGGCACGACGATTCATGTTGTTCATCTCTTTTTCTGGATACCAGTAAAAATAAGCCATGAAAAGCATCAGCCGTTAGAATCCAATTTTTCTCTTAATACGGCTCCCTTCCAGTCTTTCATTTTCACATAACTCAGCAAGGGATTTGACCATGTTCTCAGACTTGCCATGCAATATCGACTGGATGGTAAAATGACGGGCGATGTTCTCTATTTCACCACCGCTGAAATCATACTTGCCCGCCAGGTAACTGGCGTCGGCATCATTCAAGGGCGGAATCATCGCTTGCCAAATCTGAGTACGGCAATTCAAGTCTGGCTTCTCAAACTGTATCTTATAGAGGAAACGGCGCTCGAAGGCCTTGTCCATGTTCTCTGGGAGGTTGGTCGTGGCAATGAGGATGCCATCCAACTGTTCTATCTCCTGAAGGATGATATTCTGAATACTGTTTTCCATCTTCTCAACGGCTCTTTCCGCCCCCACCTGACGCTTGCCGATGATGGCATCAGCCGTAATCTTGAACGACTCTCTATCCACAAAGCCATCGTCATTGGTATATTCAATGAACTTCTCCGCAAAAAACAAGCCATCGCCTTGACAAAAGCCAACTTTTCGTTCTTGGCTACCAATGCCCTCAATTTCCTTCTCAGCACTTGTTTGTCAATCTTTCTACGGCGACATTTCGTAAACAACTCATCGAACTTGTCAAATAGTTCTCTGGCTGTAAGTTCCTCCACATCCATAGGATTATAACGCTCATTATGTTGGAACGCCTCCATCACCTCCATTGGGATGGTATAATAGAAACCTTCATCCCTATTGCGGCAGATATATTCCTTGTCAACAAGTTCTTGGATTTCATTGGCATATCGAAGCAAGCTAAGGATGCGGCAGCCCAAGAAATTAAAAACGTTGGCGTATTCTTCGGAAATATCATCCTTGGCACAGATAATCTGCTCTTGGGCATCTTCCAAATCATCAAGCAAATCGTCTAAAGCCGAGCATTTTTCGATAATGTTCAGTCCTTTAAACTTCGCCATTTCTTTATTAATATCAAACTTCTCCATTGTATATCAATTAAAAATTCTGATGCAAAGATAGCCCACACCTGTGTAAGTTCGTTTCACACATAAGAAGTTTTTCATGTGCCATGCGCAAGGATTTATACATGGTGTTAAACACAAGTTAGTGTTAAACCTAAGGAATTTATCTTCTTTCTAATAGCTTTATACTAACTTTACATAAATAATTGGATATAAGGCTTATATCTATTGATACCCACACTTGTATCAGTTGGTGCGAACTCTCTTTTCAAATGGCATGAGCTCTCGTTTTGTTAGGTTGTCTTTTTTAAGGTCTGTACTTTTTATATTTATATTCGACAAAATCTCTTTCCATGTTGAAATATAAATTGAGATTATTAGCATATTGCTCTATGCCAGCTCAATGTTTTGCTCTTTCTCTTCGTAATATGATTCTGGGTTTTGTTGGCCTTTAAAGTCATATATTAGCATCGCGGATACGCTTACTGTAAAAATCACAAAATTCCTAGTTCTTGAGGCTCTGTTATCACAAAATTCCGAAATATAGGGTAAAAAAAAAGCGACAGCCTTCACAGGCGACCGCTTCAAATCTTCAATAGGTATTAGCCTTTCTTTAAGGTAAAAAGATTGTTTTCAGGATAACTGATGCAAAGATATGATATTTTTTACACACTCCAAACTTTTTTGGCGTTTATTTTTGAAAAAAAAGTTCCGTGTTCCCACACATATATGAAAAAATGTAAGTATAAAGGTGTAGATAGTCTTATTCGGGGTCTTTATTGTATACATATTGTTTTTTGGGGTATTTTTGTGTTGTTTTTATTCAAATTGTCGGTTTTTGCTATTTTTCTTGTCATTTAGTAATTTATTTTGAGAAAAATATGACGAAATAAAATATTTTTCGTATTTTTGCAGTCGAATAATCATTATTGCCGCACAGAATTGTTGAACAATGGTTTTTAGTCGGCATGCACCGTAAAGGTAAAGAGATAGATAACACCCAAAAGCGTACAATCAATAAACGGTAGCATTTATGAACAAGGAATATTTGATTTACAAATTGTCGGACGAGGTTAAGAACTCGTGCAAGATAGACAACGATTTGTTTCAGAAGTATGGCGTAAAGCGCGGTTTGCGCAACGAGGACGGAAGCGGTGTGCTTGTCGGACTTACCAACATTGGTAATGTTGTGGGCTACGAGCGATCGGACGACGGACATCTGGAGCCTACTGAGGGCAAATTGTTCTATCGTGGCTATGAGCTTGACGACCTTGTTACACCTATTATAAATGAGCGCCGTTTCGGCTTTGAAGAAATCGCCTATTTGCTTCTTTCGGGAAATTTGCCCGACAAAGAGGATCTTGACGCATTCCGTGAGCTTATCAACGAGAATATGTCGCTCGACCACAAGACAATCGTTCACATCATCGACCTTGAAGGTTCGAACATCATGAACATCCTTGCGCGTAGCGTGTTGGAGATGTATACGTTCGACCCCAATCCCGACGATCTCTCGCGCGACAACCTGATGCGTCAGGCGGTGGAACTGATTGCACGTTTCCCCACTGTGATAGCTTACGCATACAACATTTATCGTCATAGCGTGCAGGGCCGTTCGCTGCATATTCGACATCCGCGTGAGAACATGTCGATAGCCGAGAACTTCCTGTATATGCTCAAGCATGAAGACTTCACCGAGCTTGATGCCCGCATGCTCGACCTCCTGCTTATCATTCAGGCGGAGCATGGTGGCGGTAACAACTCTACGTTCACCGTGCGCGTAACTTCATCATCGCGCACCGACACTTATTCGAGCATTGCTGCCGGCATAGGTTCGCTGAAGGGTCCGCTTCATGGTGGTGCCAATATCAAGGTTATAAACATGATACATCACCTCAAGGAGCAGATACATGACTGGACTTCGATTGACGAGATTGACACTTATCTCAACCGTATACTCAACAAGGAGGTGTACGACCGGACGGGTCTGATATATGGCATCGGTCATGCGGTGTACACACTGAGCGACCCACGTGCCAAGGAGCTGAAGCGACTGGCAGGCGAACTGGCAAGAGAGAAGGGCAGAGAGAAGGAATATGAGTTCTTGCGACTGCTTGAGCAGGAAGGCATTAAGTGTGTCCAGGCCCATCGCAACACCAAGAAGCCTATCTGTGCCAACGTCGACTTCTACTCGGGTTTCATCTATGAGATGATAGGATTGCCGCAGGAGATCTACACTCCGATATTCGCCATGGCGCGTATCGTAGGATGGATGGCACACCGAATTGAGGAGTTGAACATGGACGGCCGTCGAATAATACGTCCTGCATACAAGAATGTGCTTGGCGTGAAGGAGTATCGTCCGTTGGCAGAGAGATAAATTTTTGAATGTTAAATGATAAGTGTTAATTGTTAAGTGCAGAGAACATCAATTTAAAACTTACCAATTTAACATATATCATTTAACACTTAACATTAAGTATAAAACTTAAACACCATAAAAAATGAATGCAATTGAAACAGTAGAGCGCCTTAAGCAGCGCTTCCCAAACGAGCCTGAGTATATCCAGGCCGTAAGCCAGGTTCTCGGTACTATCGAGGAGGAGTACAACCGTCATCCGGAATTCGACCGCGCCAATCTTATTGATCGTCTTTGTATTCCCGATCGTATCATCACATTCCGTGTGACATGGGTTGACGACAAGGGCAACGTGCAGACCAACATGGGCTACCGTATACAGCACAACAATGCCATTGGTCCGTACAAGGGCGGCATTCGTTTCCACGCATCTGTAAATCCGTCAATCTTGAAGTTCCTTGCCTTTGAGCAGACATTCAAGAATGCCCTCACTACTCTGCCTATGGGCGGTGGCAAGGGAGGTTCCGACTTCTCTCCACGTGGCAAGAGCAACGCTGAGGTGATGCGTTTCTGCCAGGCATTTATGAACGAACTGTATCGTCACATTGGTCCTGACGAGGACGTTCCGGCTGGTGATATAGGTGTAGGAGGCCGTGAGGTAGGCTACATGTTCGGTCAGTACAAGAAGCTTACTCATACATTCGTAGGCGTATTGACTGGTAAGGGTCAGGAGTTCGGCGGTTCGCTGATTCGTCCTGAGGCTACTGGCTACGGCAATGTTTACTTCCTCGAAAACATGCTCAAGACTCGTGGCATCGACATCAAGGGCAAGCGTGTGCTTGTAAGTGGTTCGGGCAACGTGGCACAGTACACAGTTGAGAAGCTCATCCAGCTGGGTGCAATCCCTGTTACTCTTTCTGACTCTGACGGCTATATTTATGATCCGGACGGAATCGATGCTGAGAAGCTCGCTTACGTTAAGGAGTTGAAGAACGTAGAGCGTGGACGTATCCGTGAGTATGCTGAGGAGTACGGCGTGAAGTATGTAGCCGGTGCACGTCCTTGGGGCGAGAAGGCCGACATTGCTCTGCCTTCAGCAACACAGAACGAGATTGACGGCGACGACGCCCGCACACTCGTTGCCAACGGTGTGATAGCTGTGAGCGAGGGTGCCAACATGCCTTCTACTCCTGAGGCTATCAAGGTGTTCCAGGATGCCAAGTTGCTCTATGCCCCGGGCAAGGCTGCCAATGCTGGTGGTGTGGCTGTATCTGGTCTTGAGATGAGCCAGAACTCTGAGCGTCTGCGTTGGAGCAGCGAGGAGGTTGATGCCAAGTTGCACGGCATTATGAACGAAATCCACGCCAACTGCGTCAAGTACGGCACTCAGGCCGACGGTTATGTCAACTACGTACGTGGTGCCAATGTCACAGGCTTCCTTAAGGTTGCCAAGGCAATGATGGCTCAGGGTATTGTATAGAAAAAAAATCCTACCCATATTTCAAAAGGCTCTCGCCATTCCTGAATAACGGAATAGGCGAGAGCCTTTTTATGTTCATTCGACCAACTGCAATTACGGCTTCTTGCCAATAAGCACTGTGGCGCGCTGATGCAGATAGTCGTTGAGTCGGAAACCCTCGTCCTTGACATAATTGAGCAGCGCGCGCTTCTGCATTATCATTTCCTTGAGAGCTGCATGTTGCTCGGTGAAACGCTTCTTTACGTCCTGTGTGTCGGTAGTCACCTTGGTCGATTTCACGAGTTGTTCTATATCCGACAGCGTACGTGCGAAGTACGTGGCGCCCTTGGTGAGCCGTTCCTGCAGATGCGTGTCGTGCTGATAGTCGGCGGTGGATATTACAATTTGGTTGTATTGCAACTTGAAGCGTTCAGCCACGTCATACATCTGTGTCTTAATGGTGCCAAGTCGTGCCTTATACTCCAATATCAGTTTGGGGTAAGCACGGCGGAAATGTCCCGTGAGCAGGTCGATCATACGGTTGAACGAGTCGAGCAGCGGACGGAAGTCGAACAGTTCGCTCACCACCGACAGATAGTAGTCGCGCTGCAGTTGGCCTATCTGCTCGTTGTTAGGCGTGTGTTCGATGGCATGTGTGGCGTATTCGTCGACAGCAGCGTCGCGTATGATGGCCTGCTGGGGCAGGGGAGCGCTCAGCACGAGTCCTTCGAGCGTGCGACAACGCGACAGAGCCACGTAGGTCTGGCCGTGTGTGAAGGCACGCTGAACGTCGATGATAGCCTTATCGAACGTCAATCCCTGGCTCTTGTGCACGGTTATAGCCCAAGCCGGCTTCACCGGAAATTGCTTGAAGGTGCCGTCAATCTCCTCGGTTATCTCGTTTGTCTTCTCGTTGATTTCGTATCGTGTGTTCTCCCACTGGTCGGGTTCCACCTTTATCACGTTGCCCGTGTCCTTGGTGCGTACCGTGAAGTTCTTAGGGTTGATGTCCTCGATGGTGCCAATCATACCGTTGTAGTATGCCTTTTCAGCCGACGAATCGTTCTTGACGAACATCACTTGAGCGCCCTGCTTCAGAGTGAGCGTCTGTTCGGTAGGAAACAGCATTTCGGGATACTTGCCCGTAATCTTAGCCTCGTAAGTAAACTCCTTGCCAGGCAGCAGATTGAGCTGTCGGTCGTTCTCGCGTTGTGCCTGGAAGTTGTGCGTCACGAGTCGTATGTAGCCCTCATCGGCTTCAGGCTGAAATCCCGCAATGTATCGGGAGTTGAGCGCTGCCAGCACCGAAGCGTCAGCCCGGTTGTCGCGCACCTTGTTAAGTATGTCGAGAAAGCGTTGGTCGTTCTGTCGGTAAACGGTCTTCAGCTCTACGATAGCATATCGGGTGCGCTGCAAGGCGAGCGACGAGAAGAAGTAGGGCGTGGCATAATAACGCGAGAGCAGTTGCCACTCATCGTCCTTGGCGACGGGTGCCAGCTGACCAAGGTCGCCTATCATGACCATCTGAACACCGCCAAACGGCAGATTGTTTTTGCGGAAACGACGCAGCACAGCATCCACAGCGTCGAGCAGGTCGGCGCGCACCATGGAAATCTCGTCAATCACGAGCGTGTCGATTGATCGTATTATGCGAATCTTCTGTTTGGAGAATCGGTATTGCTGTTCCTTGGTCTTGTACTGAGCGTCGGGAATAAAGGGCGCAAACGATAGTTGGAAGAACGAGTGAATGGTAGTTCCCTCGGCGTTGATGGCAGCAATACCCGTAGGTGCCACTACGATAATGCGCTTCGACGACTCCTGCTTCAGTCGGCGCAGAAACGTAGTCTTACCCGTACCGGCTTTACCGGTAAGGAACAGGTTTGTATTGGTTGTCTCTATGATGTTCCACGCGAGTTGCGTCTGTTCGTTCATTTCCATGTTATGTGTATCGGTTTGTCTTGTCTCTCTTGCTTTATTGAAGTGCAAAAGTAGTCATTTTTTATGATTCAGCCCACATTTACACCATTCTTATATTATTGTTGACAACAATCAAGTGCCCATCTTTTGTCTGTTTGGCATTTTCTGAGTACCTTTGCCAATAGATATGATAAAAGCAATGTTCTTTGATGTTGACGGCACACTCGTCAGCTTCAACACCCACCGCATACCCGAGTCTACAATACAGGCGTTGCAAGAGGCTCACGACCGTGGCGTTAAGATATTTACCGCTACGGGTCGTCCGCGCCAGTTGCTCAACAACATTCGCGAGGTGGAACCGATAATGGACGGTTACATACTCGCCACAGGAGCGCTCTGCACATACGGCGACCACACCGTGCGCGAAGACCTCATACCCTTTGACGAGGCACATGCCGTAGTCGACTTCTGCAACGAGCGCAACCTTCCTGCGGTGGTTGTGGGCAAGGAGGACATACAGATAATCAATCGCAACGACTTGGTCAACCACGTGTTCTACGACATGCTGAAGGTAGACTACCATAAGTTTGACGTGCCCGTTGACGACGTCATCAGCCAGGGCATATTGCAGATAACGCCGTTCCTTACCGAGGAAGAGGAGAGCAGCGTATTGCCCAATTTGCCGGGATGCACATCGGCACGCTGGTATCCTGCCTTCTGCGACATCACATCGGCTGCAGCCGACAAGGCCAACGGCATAAGTGCCATAGCCCAATACATGGGACTGGACATAAGCGAGACAATGGCGTTTGGCGACGGAGGCAACGACATGTCGATGCTTAGTGCCGCCGGGGTAGGCGTAGCGATGGGCAATGCACTCGACAAGGTGAAGGCCGAGGCCGACTATGTAACCACAAACGTCGACGACGACGGCATACGCAACGCATTGCTCCACTTCGGAATCATAGACAACTGACCTGAAACTACAAAATAACTGAAAACTATGAAGATATCTACTATTCTACGTTCTTTACTGATTATCATTGTGGGCTTGCCTGCTATGGCAAGCGCCCAGACCAAATGGATGAACCCTACCGATGCCAACGAGCCTTACATCTGCGGCCGTGCTTGGAACAAGGAGATGGGAAAGTCGTACAACCGACTGCCGCAACGCTTCAAGGCCACTGTGCCTGGAAGAGTTTGGGGCAACTCAACGATGACCGCCGGACTCACCGTGCGCTTCGTCACCACATCGCCCAACATCTCGGTCAAGTATGTATGCACATCACAAAGCTACGGCACGTTCAACCTCTCGGGCATGGTTCATTCGGGTGTCGACCTCTATGGCAAAGCCGCTGACGGCAAGATGCACTGGATAGGCAACCATATGCGATGGAGCATGAAGGGCGATACTATAACAATATCATTCCCCAAGCTCTCCGTTCCTGCCAATCGCCGTACCGAATACACTCTGTATCTGCCCAATTACAACGGCGTGAAATGGCTTGCCGTGGGTGTGGACAGCAAGAGCAACTTCCAGTTTGTGCGACAGTCGAAGGAGCGTCCCGTCGTGATTTACGGCTCGTCAATCATTCACGGAGCCTCGCCTTCGCGTCCGGGCATGTCCATACCCAACATCGTAGGTCGCGAGATGGGCTTCCCTTTGATTAACCTCGGATTCTCGGGCAGCGCCTATATGGAGCCAGCCGTATTCGATATGTTGGGCGAGATAGACGCACGTCTGTTCGTACTCGACCCTATACCCAACAGCAACAACCTTCCGGTAGCCGAAATCACCAAGCGGGCATTGGCTGGAGTGCGCAAGCTTCGCAGCGTAAGCAAGGCTCCGATATTGCTGGTTGAGAACCATCCACAACCCGACAGCATCTTCCGTGCTGACATAGCCGACCATTATCGTCGTGCAAGTCAGGCGCTGCACAAGGCTTACAAGCAGCTTCAGGCAGAAGGCGTGAAGGGACTGTATTATATGTATGGCAGCGAGATAAAGCTCAAGGAGGACGACATGATTGAGGGAACTCATCCCAACGACACCGGTTGTCGTGCCTATGCCGAGGCATACAAGCGCAAGATAAGAACAATATTAACTAAAAAATAAAAACCTATGATAGTATCAACACTTAAGCATAGCGACCGCATCGAGTCGCTGCACCCACTGTTCAAGAAAGTATTCGACTATGTCAAGAGCCACGACCTGCTCAACACTCCATGCGGACGCATTGACATCGACGGCGACAATCTGTTCATCAACAACACCAATCCTACATGCGTTACAGCCGACAAGCAGGTGCTTGAGGTTCATCGCCAGTACATCGACATACATATTCCGCTCGACGGAGTAGAGGTGATAGGATGGAAACCGCTTGAGGACTGCACCAATCTTACCAAACCCTACGACGAAGCAGCCGACTGCGCTCTCTACACCGAGCCTGCCACAAGCTACATCAATCTGCAACCGGGTCAGTTTATGATTGTTTGGCCGGAGGATCCGCATGCTCCTATCATCGGCGAGGGCAAGTTGCGCAAGCTTTGCGTAAAGGTTAAGCTGTAGGATAAACATATTGTTTTTAAAACAAACTATTGCATTGGAGGGAGTGTCAAAAGATGATATTTATGTTTTGACACCCCTTCTTTTTATTTTTATTTATGAAACGAATACTGACTACTCTACTCATTGTCACATTCTGCAGCTTGGCTCATGCCTCAATACCGCCATTGCTGCCAATGCCGCAAAAGTCTGCATTCACGGGCAAGTATGTCAAGGCTGATGTGCCTGTGAACGAAAAGATAGTGAGCCACATTGACGGAGCCATATTCCAGGATGAGGCTTATCACATTCTCATAACGTCGAAGGCTGTAAACATTGAGGCGACAACACAGCGCGGACTATATTGGGCACGTCAGACCATGGCACAACTGAAGACAGACAAGAAGGGCAAACAACTCTTGCCGCTGTGCGAAATCACCGACTGGCCGGCGTTCCGCATTCGTGGATATATGCACGACATTGGTCGCAGCTATATTCCCGTGGACGAGCTGAAGGCTGAAATAGCCATGCTCAGCCGCTTCAAGATCAACACCTTCCACTGGCATCTCACCGAGAATCAGGCGTGGCGACTGGAGAGCAAACTCTATCCGCAGCTCAACGCACCTGCCAATATGGAGCGCTCGAAGGGCAAGTATTACACACTGGCTGAGGCTCGCGACCTCGTTGAATTCTGCCGCCAGCACCACGTATTGCTCATCCCTGAGATTGACATGCCGGGTCATAGCGCAGCCTTTGAGCGCACCTTCGGCTTCGGCATGCAGACTCCTGAGGGCACACGCATCATGAAGGACATCATTGCCGAGGCTTGCGACGCTCTCGATGTGCCCTATCTGCATATAGGTACAGACGAAGTGCAGTTCACCAATCCTCAGTTTGTGCCCGAAATGGTGGCGTTTGTCCGCTCAAAGGGCAAGAAGGTGATTTCGTGGAACCCTGGTTGGAAATATAAGAAGGGCGAGATTGATATGACGCAGTTGTGGAGCTATCGTGGCAAGGCGCAGCCCGGCATTCCTGCCATCGACTGCCGTTTCCACTATGCCAACCACTTCGACAACTATGCCGACCTCGTTGCGCTCTTCAACTCCCGCATCTACAATCAGCCGATGGGTAGCGACGACTTGGCTGGCTGCATCATGGCGTTCTGGAACGACCGCTATATCGACAACACCCGACAGCTGCTCGACGAGAACAACTTCTATCCCTACATGCTCACACTGGCTGAACGCGCATGGCGAGGCGGAGGCCGTGGCTATTTCGACGGAAAGACCACGCTGTTGTGGGACGACGAACCTGAGCAGAAGGCTGAGTTTGCCGAGTTTGAGAACCGTATGCTTTGGCACAAGCAGCACACGTTGAATGGACAGCCGTTCGCCTACGAGCGTCAGGCTGACGTAGAGTGGCGCATCACCGACGCATTCCCCAACGACGGCAATCTGCAGATGAGTTTCCCACCCGAAGAACATCTTGCAGCAATTGGCACGCCTGCTACTGATGTGAAATCGTACGAATACAATGGCAATACGTACAATTCGCGCACCATCACAGGCAACGGAATCTATCTGCGCCACGTATGGGGTACGCTTGTTCCGGAATTCTACAAAGACCCTAAGGAGAACAGTACGGCATACGCCACACGCTGGATTTACTCGAAGAAAGCGTGTACGGCGCATCTGTATCTGGAAACTTACAACTACAGCCGTTCGGAAAGCGACCTGCCACCACGTGCCGGAACGTGGGACTATAAGGGCAGCCGTGCGTGGATTAACGGCAATGAGATAATGCCACCCGTGTGGACAAACACCCACACCGAGCGTACCAACGAACTGCCGTTGCGCAACGAGAACTGCGTGTCGCGTCCGCCCGTCGACATCCGATTGAACAAGGGTTGGAACAAGCTGGTGCTGAAGTTGCCCGTAGGCAAGTTTCAGGCTAAAGAGACTCGACTCGTAAAGTGGATGTTCTCAGCCACGGTTGTCATGCCGTAAAGACAATATCCCCCTTTTAAGGAAAACAATAATTAATAAAGGAGGCACATTCTGATTAATGTGTCTCCTTTATTTTTTTACGTATGGAATAAACCGACAGAAATGCGTCGATAACGAAAACCATCACTCCAAGTAGGCAATACCATAAGGTGTTGCCTACGTTTGTTATGGCATACATGCAAAGTCCGCAAACCATGTGCGGTATGGTGGTCTTGATGATGGTGCCCGACATCCGGTAGCCGTACCTCATACGGCATACTGCCCATGCGAAAAACATCTCGACAAAGTAGGCTGCCGTTATGCCGATACCCATTCCCTTTAGGCCAAGCATCTCAAATCCCAACACTACAAACGACACGAGCAGCACACCGCTGAATACTTCCACCACAATAAACGTCTTTGAGTCGCCACGCGACAAAGCCACATATTCAATAGGCAGATACACTCCGCGACAGTACATCGAAAGCGCTGCAACCTGCAGCATAGGCAGAGCTGCGGCGAACTTTCCGCTGTACAGCAACGGCAAAAGCACAGGCATGCACATTATGAAGAGTACGGCGAGGGGCGAGACGATAGTCATGGTTGCACCAATCTGGCGGTTTACGGCATCGTTTAGTTCGCTGCCGTTGCTGCTGATGCCCGAAAGACGAGGAAAATAGTCGGTGTCCATAGCCGTAAACACAATGCCTGCGTATGTGAACACCATAGCATACACTGCATTGTAGAGTCCTACGGTGGCTATGTCGGCAGCGTTGCTCAGATAGGCTCTGATAGCCATCTCGACACCACTGCCCATAATGCCCGACACCACAAAGGCGATGCCAAGTCCGAGGAAAGCCCTACCTTCGTGCACACACGCCTTGCTTATGGCGAGAGTGAGCGGATAGCGGCGCAGCGAATAGGCTGTTACGGTAAGAGCCTGCACTACAGCCATAAGCACAAGCGACGCCACTATGCCGTCGCAACCGTATATCCAATATATCGGAACCGACACAGCCAGTACGCCCACAGCACCGCATACGGATACGATGGCAAGCTGTCGCAGCAGTCGGGTGGCTTTAAGTATAGCCGTTTCGCCCAATGCAATGATGGTCAGGGCAACGACCGGAGCAAGGCAGATGAATTGTATGGTATAGTCGTAGGTGGCGAATGTCCACCTGCTGAGCAATGGCGACAGGCATGCGAACGCCATCATGCCCAATAGCGACGTAATGCACGTCCAGTGTCTGAGCACGTGTATCTTGTGATTTAGCAAACCGGTATCGCCCGTCTCGAAAGCCTGCGACAGTTCTTTTACAGCACTGGCATGAATGCCGAGGTTGGATGTGTTGACAATGAAATTGATAGTCGACGTATATAATGCGACAATGCCCATACCCAACGGACCAAGCAATACGGCAACAAGTTTGTTGCGAATCAGTCCGATAAGTATGTTGAGCATCTGCACGCCACCAAAAAGGCTCGTGTATTTTAATATGTGCGAATAGCTGCCGTTATTATTCTTCATTATATTCACTAACGACATAAAAGTTAAAATATTATCTTCGCATTAACATCTAATTGCAAATTAATTTGTAACTTAGCACCATTATAATAAACCTAAAACACCAAAACCCTATGATTGGACAACAGCTGAAACTATATCCGTACGTTTTAGCAGCGGCAGGACTGTCGCTGTTTGTCACAACTCCGATAGCAGCACAGGTGCAGGAACTGCGTGTGCAGCGCGATACAATCCCAACTTATCTGAAGATTCAGAACAAAGGTATCATTAACAATGCCCTTGATGTGTTGAACGGCAATGCTGCCGGTGTCAATGTCACGTCCAACGGCATGGACCGCATGGCTCAGCTGTCGTCAGTAAGAGTGCGTGGTACCACATCTATCGTTGGAGGCAACGACCCGCTTGTCATCATCGACGGCGTGACGAGCGACATTGCCACACTGTCGACTATCTATCCTGCCGACATTGAGAGTTTCTCGGTGCTGAAGAATGCTTCCGAGACAGCTCTGTATGGTTCGCGTGGCGCTTCGGGCGTGATAGAGGTGAAGACCAAGAAGGGTACGGGCAAGGGATTCCAGATTTCGTATGAGACTAATATAGGTATTGAGTCGATGTCGAAGAAACTCAATATGCTGTCGGCTGACGAATATCTCGCCACTGCCAAACGGCTCGGTGTGCATGCCAACAATGGCGGATTCAACAACAACTTCTATGATGTCATCACCCGAACAGGATTTGTACAGAACCATTATCTGGCGTTCAGCGGCGGCTCGGAGCAGTCCAACTATCGTGCTTCGTTTGGATATATCGACCACAATACCATCATCAAGGATAAGGACTACAACAATTTCGTGGCAAAGATTGATGTCACGCAACATGCCTTCGACAATCGTCTGACGGGCGACTTCGGTGTGTTCGGTTCTACATACAAGAACAATGACATATTCGAACCGCAGATGCTTTTCTATTCAGCAGCATGCCAGAACCCTACATATCCTGCCGGACGCGATGCCAATGGCAACTGGACCAAGAACGGTTCGGCTTATCGCATCAATCCTCCCGGTGCCGTTCTTGCCGAACGAAGCGACCAGAAGGAGATGTACTTCAATACACACATGCGCCTGGTGTACAATCTTGCGCCATCGCTCAAGTTGTCGGCATTCGGCAGCTATTCCTATTCGTCAAACGAGAACTCCGAGTTTTGCCCTACATGGGTGTGGGCGCAGGGCAATGTCTATCGTGGTGAGTTCAAGAAGCAGGAGTATCTTGGCAACGTATCGCTCGACTATGCGCATACGTGGGGAGCACACGCTCTTTCTGCCGGACTGTCTACCGAGTATCACTATCTGGAACGTACGGCATTCTGGAGTCGCGCCAAAGGCATAACAACCAATGGTTTCGGCTACGACAATATTGGTGCTACGTCGTCGCGCCCTTATGGCGCTACGGGCAGCACATACGAAGATCAGTCGTTGGCATCAGTTATGGCCAACGCTTCATATACATTATATAATAAGTATAAGCTGACGCTTACCATGCGTGGCGACGGTTCGTCGATGGTGGGCGACGACCATACTTGGGGATTCTTCCCTTCGGTATCGGCAGAATGGGATGTCAAGAAGGAAGGCTTCTTGCGTGATTTTAATGGCATCAACACATTGAAGCTGCGAGCCGGTTACGGACGCTCGGGCAATCTCGGTGGAATCTCTGCCTACACCACAATGAACAATGTACAGCAGACGGGCATCGTTCCGGTGAATAATACTCCAACGGTGACGCTCGGCACAATACGCAACAACAACCCCGACCTGATGTGGGAGACAAAGTCGACATTCAATATCGGTGGAGAGATAGGATTGTGGCACAACCGACTGATGCTTACTGCTGAGTATTACTACTCTAAGACTTCCGACATGCTCTACTCGTACGATGTGCCGGTGCCGCCGTTCGCTTACGACAAGTTGTTGGCAAATATAGGTTCGATGTCCAATCAGGGTCTTGAAATAGGTTTCTCTATAGCACCGGTTCAGACTAAGGACGTTGACCTGAACATAAGTATGAATCTCTCGTTGCAGAAGAACAAGCTGCTGTCGCTTTCGGGCAACTATAATGGTATGAACATGTCGGCTGCCAAGATCACTGCTATAGGCTCTATAGACGGAGCCGGTCAGAACGGTGGCGACAACAATCATGTGCTCTATCAGATTGTGGGTCAACCATTGGGCGTATTCTATCTGCCACACTGCACAGGACTTTACAAGGACAAGCAAGGCACTATGAAGTATAAGATTGAAGACCTCGACAACAACGGCACGATTGACTTCGGCGATGGTGGCGACCGACGCATTTGCGGACAGGCTACACCTAAGGCTACGCTGGGTTCGAACATCTCGCTGCGCTATAAGGACTTCTATATGTCGCTGCAAATGAACGGAGCCTTCGGACACAAAATATTTAATGGTACGGCTCTGGCATACAACAATATGTCGTCGTTCCCTATATACAACGTGCTGAAGGGTGCGCCCGAACGTAACATTGTCGACCAGAATGTGTCGGATTATTGGCTGGAACGTGGCGACTATCTCAACTTCGAGTATCTCACCATAGGCTACAACGTTCCGCTGAAGAGTCGCGTTGTGCGCTCGCTGCGTGTATCGTGCAGCGTCAACAATCTTGCAACTATCACTTCCTACAGCGGACTCACACCAATGATCAACTCCTATGTTGTCAACTCGTCAATGGGTATTGACGACAAACGTTGTTATCCTACATATCGTACGTATTCTGTAGGTGTTAGCGTGCAGTTCTAAACTTATAAAAGTATTCAAGACTATGAACAAGAAAATATTCGCATTGCCTTTGCTCGCCATCTCGCTTTCGTTTACGAGTTGTCTTGATGAGACTCCAAAGGATCAGATACCCGAGTCGGAGATTTACGATTCTGCAAACAGTCTGTATGTCAATGCAGTCGCCTCGCTCTACAACTATATCGGTGCGCACGAGGAAGGCGAGGGATTGCAGGGCACATGTCGGGGAATATACGACTACAATACACTCACTACTGATGAGGCTATCATCCCTATTCGTGGTGGCAACTGGTATGACGGTGGTCTGTGGAAGAACATGTACGACCATACATGGACAGCTACTGACACCGACCTGTATAACGTGTGGAAATATCTCTATAAGGTTATAGTACTTTCAACGAAGTCGCTTGAGACTATCGACCAGCATAAATCTCTGCTCAACGACAAGCAACGTGATGAGTATAAGGCTGAGGTACGTGCCGTTCGTGCCATGTTCTATTATTATGCTATGGATATGTTCGGACGCATTCCGGTTCTGGAGTCGTCAGCACAGAAGACGGCCGATATACGGCAGAGCAATCGCAGCGATGTATTCAAGTATATCGTGAATGAACTTCAGACTGTTGCACCGCTCTTGCCAAATGAGCACAGCAATTTGCAGGGCAACTATTACGGTAGGGTAACACGCCCCGTAGCTTGGTTTCTGCTTGCCAAACTTGCCCTCAACGCAGAGGTCTATACCGACGACAATTGGACTGATTCGTACCGTCCTGATGGCAAGACGATAATGATTGATGTAGACGGCACGCAGAAGAACGCTTGGCTCACATGTATTCATTATTGCAACCTGATTGCTTCAGCCGGATATTCACTCGAAAGCGACTATACAAAGAACTTTGCCGTACATAATGAGAATTCCAATGAGAATATCTTCACCATTCCGTTGGACAAGATGCTTTATCTTAACGAGTTTCATTATCTCTTTCGTTCACGCCACTACGCTCATGGCGGAGCTTACGGTGGAGCATCGGAGAACGGTACTTGCGCCACACTTCATACAATGGCGGTATATGGCTACAACACATCATCGCCTGACGCACGTCTTGACATGAATTTCTACACGGGCAAGGTTGAGGTTGATGGCAGCTACGTAACGCTTGATGATGGCAATCAGCTCGAATACAAGCCACTTGACGTCGAACAGAATCTCACGGCAAGTCAGTATATCGAGACTGCCGGTGCACGTATGAAGAAGTATGAGGTAGACCGCACGGCATATTCCGACGGTCGTATGCCCGATAATGACATCGTGCTCTATCGCTATGCCGACGTAATGCTCATGAAGGCAGAAGCCAAAGTGAGGAATGGAGAATCGGGCTATGACGAGTTGAATGCAGTGCGCAATCGTGTTGGAATGCCTTCGCTTCCTGCCACACTTGACAACATACTCAATGAGCGTCTGTTGGAACTTGTTTGGGAAGGTTGGCGCCGTCAGGACATGATACGCTTCGGCATCTACAACAAACAGTATGACATACACATTCCATCCGAAGCCGACAAGAAGGGCTATACAACTGTGTTCCCAATTCCAGGTAAGGCTCGTGAACTGAATCCTAACCTCGAACAGAATCCGGGTTATTGATACGCTGCCTTATTTTAACGATTGAAAACAAATAATGTAGAAATACGAAAATGTAATCAAAAAAATACCTTTTAATAGGTATGGTGTGATTCTTTTTTTGTAATTTTGTAATCGTTAATGGGTAAGGTGAGTACACCTTATTTATATATAAGGTATAAACCACTCAATACAGCGAAGATTTTTCATTAATAATTTATTTTATTATACCGATTATGATTTATTCAAAAGAAGTAGACAACATGTGCGTTGTCGCAAAGGGTCCTAACCACGGACCGGCTCCAATTCCTGAAGAGGGAAAATGGATTTATGCCAAGGAGATTAAGGATATTTCTGGTTATACTCACGGTGTGGGTTGGTGTGCTCCTCAGCAGGGTGCTTGCAAGCTGTCTTTGAACGTAAAGGACGGCGTTATCCAGGAGGCTCTTGTTGAGACTATCGGTTGCACCGGTATGACTCACTCAGCAGCTATGGCTTCTGAGA
>URQS01000020.1 GCA_900550035.1 uncultured Prevotella sp.
TTTGATTTGTGATGCAATCTTATCCATGGTCAAATGCCTTATATGAAGTTTCTGTCCGTTAGGTCAGATATTTGTCGCCAGCTTCCTTCAGATTCCACCTCACGATGGACACCCTTGCCTTTGACTATGCAATTCCCGCTATTAGGGCTTGCTCGGGACTTCCACCCGTTAGACAATGCTCATGCCGAGCGTACATCAATAGGCGACTCTCAATCTGTGAGAGTCGCCTATTTTGTTGAAAAATGCAAACGATTACACATTTTATATGCACGTTTACACATTATATATATATACCAACAATAGAATTATTTGTAAATTTGGAGAGAAATATACAACTGTACTTTCAAAATCATATATAACTACTAACGCAAAGGTTAATTAAGGTTTTACACGTTTTAATTTGGATTGTATGAGACTGCTCACTATGTGCGAGCGGTCTCTTTTTTTGTTCGGCGCAAACATGCAAACGTTTGCACATTCCATTTGCACTTTTGCACATACATTATATACACCTATAATGGAATTTGAAGTAACTTTGAAGCATCAAAATAAAAGGTTCATTTAGTTGCGTGATGTAAGTAGTTGTAACCAAATAAGCAGTCATTTTATTATCTTGAAAAGTAGTAGTAAGTAATAATAGTAGTAGTAAAAGTAGTAGTAGTAGTAGTAGTAGTAATAATAAACCTATAAAATAAAAAGTAACTAAAAACAAAATAAGATGAAGAAGATTTACACGACCCTCTTTGCCCTTATGGCAACACTAAGTATGCAGGCACAAGGTTGGCCCGCCAACTACGACGGTGTTATGCTGCAAGGTTTCTATTGGGATTCATACCGTGCATCGAAGTGGTGCAATCTGGAAGCCCAAGCCGACGAACTTGCACCATACTTCAGTCTGGTATGGATACCGCAGAGCGCCAATTGCACCAGCAGCGGAAACTCAATGGGATACAACGACCTGTACTGGTTTAGCAATTACAACAGTTCGTTTGGCAACGAAGCCCAACTGCGCTCTATGATCAAGACATTCAAGAGCAAAGGAATAGGCACCATTGCAGATGTTGTAATCAACCACCGCAACACACTGACAAGCTGGACCGACTTCCCCGTAGAGAAATACAAGGGCGTAACCTACAAGATGAATTCTACCGACATCTGCAGCGATGATGACAATGGAAAAACATTGGCATGGGCTAACAAACAGACACCAAAGATTACCCTTAGCAGCAATAAAGATACGGGCGACGACTGGGACGGCATGCGCGACCTTGACCACAACAGCTCCAACGTGCAGACTGTAGTAAAGGCATATCTCGACATGCTGCTCAACGACTTCGGCTACGCCGGATTCCGCTACGACATGGTGAAGGGTTACGCAGGCAAGTTCACTGGAATATACAACACGGCAGCCAAACCACGCTTCTCGGTAGGTGAATATTGGGACGGCAACGTTGCCACCGTCAAGGCATGGATAAATGCCACCAAGGTGAACAGAGTCCCCACATCAGCAGCCTTCGACTTTCCCATACGTTACGCCGTACGCGACCTCATCGCGAAAAATTGGGGTATCCAGGCAAAGAGCGGGCTCATTAACGATGCCACTTACCGTCAGTATGCTGTAACCTTCGTTGAAAACCACGACACCGAATACCGCTCAAGCACCGAACAGCAAGACCCTATACGCAAAGACACGCTTGCCGCCAACGCTTTTATTCTGGCATCATGCGGCACACCATGCGTGTTCTACAAGCACTGGCAAGCCTACCCCACCGACATCAAGAAGATGATAAACGCACGCCATATAGCAGGCATCACCAACACCAGCAACACCACATTCAACGTGAGAATGGGCGCAAACTACAACGTCCTGAAGACCGAAGGTTCAAACGGTACATTGTACGCCGTGATGGGAACCAACGCCAACAACTACACCCCACAGTATGGATACACCGAAATACTGCGTGGCTATCACTATCGCTACCTGCTCAGCAACAGCAGCAACGTGGCATGGATTGACCTGCCTTCGGGCCACTATGACGATGTACAGAAGGCTCGCCTAACAGCCGTAAGCGACAAGCAAGGCGCACAACTGGTGTACACCACCGACGGAACCGAACCTACTGCCAAAAGCCGTAAGGCTGCGAGCGGCACAGCAATAGACATCCCTATGGGCACAACAACGCTGAAGGTGGGACTGCTCACTGGCTCTACCGTGTCGGCTGTAGCTACCCGCACATACGACATTTCAAAGCCTGAGGCATTCACTCCGTACAACATTAACGTGTACGTAAATGTTGACCAGGTGGGATGGAAGAGCTTGAACTATTGGGCGTGGGAAAGCCAGTCGGGCACTAATTTGACAACAAAAGGCAAATGGCCTGGCGATGCCGTGACTGCAACCAAGACAATTGCAGGCAAGAAGTGGTACTACAAGACCTACAGTATAGCCAAGCGCAACGACATGGTGTCGTTAGTGCTCAATGCCGGAACGGATAAGCCACAGACCATCGACATAAACGATCTGAACAAAGACACATACATAGAGATTACGACCGAAAAAGACGGAAAAGGCCATTACTTCGTAAAAGACGTGACCGACCAGATTTCTACCGGAGTAAATGTGCTGACTGTAGACAAGCAGAAAGCCTCAACCATCTGGTACGACTTGCAGGGACGTCGCTACAACCAGCGCCCCACCCTACCTGGCGTGTACATCAATGGCGGAAAGAAGATAATGATAAGAAGATAGACACAGTTCATTATAAAACAGACGTTAGAAAAACGCGCTGAAAGGAAATAGAGACTAAAATTATGCTATAAATTTGGTGGTTCGGAATAAACGCTATAACTTTGCGTGATATTAGCGCATATTATCAGAATAAAATAAATACACTATAATATATATGTATAGAACAAACACTTGTGGAGAGCTGCGTCTCTCCGATGCCGGCAAGACCGTAACACTTGCCGGATGGGTACAGCGCGTTAGAAAGATGGGCGGTATGGCATTTGTTGACTTGCGCGACCGTTATGGCATCACACAGCTTGTCTTCAACGACTCTGACGACTGCGAGCTTTGCGCACGTGCAGGCAAGCTAGGACGCGAATACTGCATTCAGGTGACTGGCGTTGTCAATGAGCGCGAGAGCAAGAACGCCAACCTTCCTACTGGCGACATTGAAATCATCGCCACTGAGTTGAACATCCTTTCGGAGAGCGCAACACCTCCGTTCACTATCGAGGACAACACCGACGGCGGCGATGACATCCGTATGAAGTACCGCTACCTCGACTTGCGCCGTCCCACAGTGCGCAAGAACCTTGAGCTGCGCCACCGCATGACAATCCTCATACGCAACTTCCTCGATGCCCAGAACTTCATCGAGGTGGAGACTCCTATACTTATCGGTTCTACACCGGAGGGCGCACGCGACTTCGTTGTGCCTTCGCGCATGAACCCGGGTCAGTTCTATGCTCTGCCACAGAGCCCGCAGACTCTGAAGCAGCTGCTTATGGTGAGCGGATTCGACCGCTACTTCCAGATAGCCAAGTGCTTCCGCGACGAAGACCTTCGTGCCGACCGCCAGCCAGAGTTCACACAGATTGACTGCGAGATGTCGTTTGTCGACCAGGACGACGTCATCAACCTCTTTGAGGATATGGCACGCCATCTGTTCAAGGAGATTCGTGGCGTAGAGCTGCCGGCTAAGCTCCAGCAGATGACATGGCACGAGGCTATGCGCCGCTTCGGTAGCGACAAGCCCGACTTGCGCTTCGGCATGGAGTTTGTAGAGCTCATGGACGTCCTCAAGGGCACCGGCACATTCTCGGTATTCAACGATGCTGCTTACATCGGCGGTATATGCGTTCCGGGCTGCGCCAACTATACACGCAAGCAGCTCGACCAGATTACCGACTTCGTAAAGCGTCCGCAGGTAGGCGCCAAGGGATTGGTATACATCAAGTATAACGAGGACGGCACCGTGAAGTCGTCGGTTGACAAGTTCTACTCGCCCGAAGTACTTGCCAAGGTGAAGGAGACAACAGGCGCCAAGGACGGCGACCTCGTGCTCATCCTCTCTGGCGACAACGCCAACAAGACACGCGTACAGCTCTGCACATTGCGTCTGGAGATGGGCGACCGTCTCGGACTGCGCGACAAGAACAAGTTCGAGTGTCTGTGGATTGTCGACTTCCCACTGTTCGAGTGGAGCGACGAGGAGCAGCGCCTTATGGCTACACACCACCCATTCACTATGCCTAACCCCGACGACATACCATTGCTCGACTCACATCCGGAGCAGGTACGCGCCAAGGCTTACGACTTCGTATGCAACGGTATCGAGGTGGGCGGCGGAAGCTTGCGTATCCACGACAGCAAACTGCAGGAGAAGATGTTCGGAATTCTCGGATTCACCGAGGAGCGTGCTATGGCACAGTTCGGATTCCTCATCAACGCCTTCAAGTATGGAGCACCTCCTCACGCAGGACTCGCCTTCGGTCTTGACCGTTTCGTTTCAATCATGGCTGGACTCGACTCAATACGCGACTGCATAGCATTCCCGAAGAACAACAGCGGACGCGACGTTATGCTCGATGCACCATCAGTAATCGACCAGAAACAGCTTGATGAGCTGCAACTCAAAGTTGACTTACGTCAAGAAAATTAAATTAATATAATGAAAAGCTCGCTTCGGCGGGCTTTTTTCATATATTCGTTATCCTTTTGAAAAAATATTTGACTAATTTTGCAAACGAATAAAAATACAAACGCTAAAGAGGAGCGTTACATTAATGTTATTTACACAAAATTATGGCAGAAAAGAAAGCAACAGAAAAGAAGACAACTGCAGCCAAGAAAACTACTGCAGCTAAGGCAACCACTACTAAGCGTGCAACCTGCAAGAAGGCTGTAGAGGTAGCAGTAAGCGCAGAGAACGCTGGTTTCCGTGCCGGTGATGTATACCAGGCATTGGCAGCTGCAGGCAAGGCTATGAGCGTAGCTGAGATAGCTAAGGCCGCAAAGATTACTACTGAGGAGGTTTACCTCGGTACAGGATGGCTCTTGAAAGAGGGCAAGGTAAAGAATGAGGACAACCTCGTTACTTTGGCCTAATGTAAAATAGAATAACCGTTTCTATCTTATAAGAAAGATAGCTGCATGCATATCGTATGTATGATATGTGTGCAGCTTTCTTTTTGTCAGTTTGTATAGGCGAAACTTTCCTAATGATATGCGCGAATCCAACAAATACGCTAACGATATAATCAGCGTGCTGTGCGAGGCCGGCGACAACGGACTGCCAGTTCGCAAGATAGCATTGCATATATACAATACGTGCAACACATTGTTTGCGCCCATACTCATCGACGACGTACACCATAGCGTACGACAATGGCTCAATGCCAATTCGCAGTCGCACGACTCGCTTGTGTGCCGTTGCGACAAGCGAGGATACTACAAAATCAACACATCGTCGCAAGCAGCGCAGCAACTTATGCTCGAGTTTAGTGACGACAACTACGAACCTTCACTACAAGAAGAACCCCAGAATACAGAACCGGAAATGGGATTTTTGTTCGACGACATACTATAAAAGCAGATAAAAACGCCGTTTTCTGAAAACCATAGCCTAAAAAGTTTCTAATATAGCCAATTTTTCCTATCTTTGCAAGATAAACAATAAACTTTTTTATGGCTCGAGTAAGTAATCATCTTGTTATTATGGCAGGTGGAGTAGGCAGCAGATTCTGGCCTATGAGCACAGCCGACCGCCCGAAGCAGTTTATCGACATCCTTGGTGTTGGTCGCTCGCTTCTGCAACTTACATACGACAGGTTCAAGGGCATCTGTCCGCCCGAGAACGTGTGGATAGTGACAAATAAGAAGTATGCCGACGTCGTTCGCGAGCAACTGCCCGAAGTGAAGGCTGAGAACATATTGCTTGAGCCATGCCGACGCAATACCGCCCCGTGCATAGCCTACGTAAGCTGGCGCATAAAGTCGCAAGACCCCAAGGCAAATGTAGTGATAACACCCAGCGACCATATCGTGACCGACAACGAAGAATTCAGACGTATCATACGCCAGTGTATGAACTTCACGTCCGAAACCGACGCCATCGTGACGCTCGGCATGACCCCAACACGTCCCGAGACGGGCTACGGATATATCCAGGCAGACCTCTCGACAGCATCACCACGCAACAAGGAAATATACCGTATCGACTCGTTCCGTGAGAAGCCCGACTACGAAACAGCCAAGGAATACATCTCACACAAGAACTATTTCTGGAATGCCGGCATCTTCGTATGGAGCGTTTCAACCATAGTCAACGCATTCCGAGTGTACAGCCCTACTATAAGCAAGGTGTTCGAGGGCATGCTCGACATATACGGCACACCCGAAGAGCAGCCCACTATCGACAACCGCTATCCCGAATGCGAGAACATATCGGTAGACTACGCCATCATGGAGAAGGCCGAGGAGATATTCGTATGTCCGGCAAACTTCGGATGGAGCGACCTCGGAACATGGACTTCGCTCATGGAGCAGACCCACAAAGACCTCTACGGCAACGCACTCATAGGCGAGAACATACACATGATAGACTCGCACAACTGCATTGTACACACCACAGAAGAGAAAAAAGTGGTAGTGCAGGGACTTGACGGCTACATCGTGGCTGAAAAAGACAACCAACTGATTGTGTGCAAACTGTCGGAAGAACAGCGCATACGACTGTTTGCCGAAGAATAACCCAATAGAATAAATGGAAACTAACAATACGAAAGAAGAACAAATACTAATCAGAATAACGGGCAACGACCGCCCAGGTCTGACCACATCCATAATGGAAATCCTTGCCAGCAAGGATGCAAAGATATTGGACATAGGCCAGGCAGACATACACTCCACACTGTCGTTGGGCATACTCATACGCATAGACGAGAATGCATCGGGACAGGTAATGAAGGAACTGCTGTTCAAAGCCACCGAACTCGGAGTGAACATCGGATTCGCACCAGTCACCGACGACGAATACGAGAACTGGGTAAACGGACAGGGCAAGAACCGATTTATCCTCACACTCATAGGTCGCTCGCTTTCGGCAAAGCAGATAGAAGCAGCTACAAGAGTCATAACCAACCAGGGACTCAACATCGACTCCATACTGCGACTCACCGGACGCATGAGCATCAAGCACCCGGAACGCAACATGCGTGCCTGCATCGAGTTCTCGCTGCGTGGCACACCCACCGACCGCGCAGCCATGCAAGAGGAACTTATGCACATATCTTCGGAAATGGAGATCGACTTTTCATTCCAACGTGACGACATGTATCGCCGCATGCGCCGACTCATCTGCTTTGATATGGACTCCACACTCATCCAGACCGAATGCATCGACGAACTTGCCGAGCGCGCCGGTGTGGGTGCCCAAGTGAAAGCTATCACCGAAAGCGCCATGCGCGGCGAGATAGATTTCAAGGAAAGCTTTACACGTCGTGTGGCTCTGCTGAAGGGTTTGGACTCAAGCGTGTTTGAAGACATAGCCGTACACATGCCCATCACCGAGGGCGTAGACCGCCTGATGGCTGTGCTGAAGCGTTGTGGCTACAAGATAGCCATACTCAGTGGCGGATTCACTTATTTCGGCGAATTCCTGCAGCGCAAGTACGGCATCGACTACGTCTATGCCAACGAACTGGAGATTGACGACAACGGCAAACTCACAGGACGCTACGTTGGCGAGATAGTAGACGGACACCGCAAGGCCGAACTGCTCAAACTCATAGCCCAGGTGGAGAAGGTCAATCTGGCACAGACCATTGCCGTAGGCGACGGAGCCAACGACTTGCCAATGCTTGGAGAAGCCGGTCTGGGTATAGCATTCCATGCAAAGCCCCGCGTTGTGGCAAATGCCAAGCAGAGCATCAACACCATCGGCATCGACGGCGTACTCTACTTCCTCGGCTTCAAGGACAGCTATCTCGGCGAACAGGGTAGATTTTAATATAATAATTGCAAAAAAATGCCCATTTTGTGCCCAAGACATAAATCTTTTTGTAATTTTGCAGAGTTATAACATTAACAATAAAAAAATTGGAAAATAATATGAAGAGATTTTTTATAGTGTTTGCCATGCTCATCGCATGCGTCAGCATGACAATGGCACAAGAAAAACAGGCTTCAATCAGGTTTGAGAAGATAAACTACAACTTCGGAAAATTCTCAGAGAAAGAGCCTGTACAGAAGTGTGTGTTCACATTTGTCAACCAAGGCACAGCACCTCTGGTAATCAATCAGGCCATTGCAAGCTGCGGATGCACCATTCCTTCATTCACAAAGACTCCTATAAAGCCAGGCGAAAAGGGTGAGATAAAGGTGACATACAACGGTCGTGGCACATTCCCGGGACATTTCAAAAAGACCATTACAGTCAGATCTAACGGCGTAACCGAGCTTACACGTCTGTACATCGAAGGCGTAATGGAAGAAGCAAAATAAAAAGCACTTTCTAAAGACGGTCTCACAGCAAGACCGAAACCAATATAAAGGCAGGGTACGCACAAGACAACAGCGCACCCTGCCTTTTTTGTTTCATACACAATCCTTATCACTGCAAGCTTATGGTTTTCTACTTTTCATGCACAGGCAACACCCGCTGGGCAGCCCAAAGAATAAAATACTTCACAGGCGACAACATTGTCGACATTGCAGCCGAATGCAAAAAGCATGGTGGTAGCGATAAAATCCACGAATATACACTTGATTTGGACGAACCAATCGGATTCCTCTTTCCAGTGCATGGGTGGCGACCGCCACTCATGGTAAGGGAGTTTATATCCAAACTACGCATAACCAACGCCCAAGGACGCTACTGCTATATTATCTGCACTGCCGGCGACACCGTAGGCGAAGCAGTAGACATATTCCAGAAAGACCTGGCAGCAATAGGACTGAAGGCCGACAGCGCCATATCACTGCTTATGCCCGAATCATACGTCGGACTGCCATTTATGGATATCGACATCGAGAAAAGAGAGTTACAGAAAAAAGCGGAAGCCGGCCACATACTCACACCATTCATTAACTGTATACTCGACAAACGCCGTGGTATATTCAACATAACCAAAGGACGCTGGCCACGCATCAACAGCCGACTCTTAGGCTACGCTTTTGTCAATTGGATAATAGGCGACAGCAAGTTTCGTGTCGATCCGAACCGATGCATACGTTGCGGCAAGTGCGCAAAGGTATGCCCCACTGGCGATATAGAATGCGAAAAAGGACAAAGCCCCGTATGGAAACACAACGGCAAATGTCTGTCGTGTTTCGCATGCTATCACCACTGCCCCAGACGAGCTATAGAATACGGCAATCAGACTAAAGGTAAAGGACAATATTATTACGATCACTTTGATCGCTCCATCTACGATGCAGATTACTAATTACGGTAGACAGACAGCATACGGAGCAAAAACAGGAAAGTTATAAAAACAAAAAAATCGGGTGCCTCACGGCATCCGATTTTCAAAAACAAACTACTTAAAAACTAATCTACTAAAACAAATCAAAAAAATCTTCGCTACAATTAGCGTTATTCTTTACACGGTGGCAAAATTAGCAATATTTTCCATTGCTGCAAAAAAAACGGAAAAAAAATAACTAAAAAGTTGCATTTTTACGTTTTTTCATAGTTTAAGTGACGTTTCGAAGCATAACAAGGCCCAAATACAAGCAAACCGTAACAATTATTCATATAAAAACTAAAGAACATAAATAATAAAAAATGAAACATCTACTGAAACCCCTACTTGCACTTGCGCCTATCACAGCTATGGCAGCACAGCGCCCCAACATCATCTACATCATGACCGACCAACAGACAGCATCGGCCATGAGCTGCCTTGGCAACACCGACCTGCATACACCCAACATCGACCGTCTGGCTGCAGCTGGCGTGACATTCACCAACGCTTACTGCTCGTCGCCACTCAGCGGACCGTCGCGTGCGTCAATGTTCACAGGATATATGGCACACGAGCTGGGCGTAGAGTGCAACGGCACACCCATACCCGACTCTGTTCGCACACGCACACTCGGTACACTCGTAGGCGATGCCGGATATGAATGCGCCTACGCCGGAAAATGGCACGCACATACAGCATCAATACCCGACGGCGAGTTCGGATTCAGCAACATACACAATCACGACGATGCCGGACTTGCCGAAGTATGCGTCGACTTCCTCAACAAGCACAGCAAACCCGAACGCCCGTTCTTCCTCGTGGCATCGTTCGACAATCCGCACAACATCTGCGAATTTGCACGTCAGCAAAACCTGCCGTTTGCCGACATCACAGTACCCGATGTAAGCCAATGCCCGGGTCTGCCCGCCAACTACGCCATCAGTCCGTACGACGCAGACATACTACAGCGTGAGAAATCGCTCAACTATTCGGCTTACCCTACAACATCGTACACCGACGACGACTGGCGCCGCTACCGCTACGCCTACTACCGACTGGTGGAGCATGTCGACAAGGAAATAGGTAAGATTGTTGATGCAATAGACAAGAATTCGTTGTGGCGCAACACTGTTGTGATATTCACCAGCGACCACGGCGACGGCACAGGTGCACATCACTGGAACCAAAAGTCGGCGCTGTACGACGAAGTGACCAACATTCCGATGATAGTTGTGTTGCCTGACAAGAAGAACGCCGGCAAACAATTGCCACAACTCATCAACAACGGACCAGACTTCTTCGCCTCGATATGCGATTGGGCTGGCGCCAGCACACCGCAAAGTACACGTGGCGTGTCATATCGTTCCATAGCAGAGAACGCCAATCCTAACGCTGCACACCAGCCTTACGTTGTAACCGAAACAATGTTTGACAAGGGTTCGGGCACACTGGGATGGTCACTGCGCACTCCCGAATTCAAATATGTGATGTACGACAAGGGTCGCTTCCGCGAACAGCTCTACGACATGCGTCGCGACCGTGGCGAGACACGCAACCTCGCCGTGGAGAGCGCATACGCCGAAACATTGGCACAACACCGTCGCATGCTCGAAGAGTGGATGAACAACTACGACGTCAAGTCGTCGCGTGCCGACGTGCCATATGTGCCACGACAGAAGTAAAAACCGCACACTCACAAGATGTAGTCCATTCGTAATTCAAATGCATTTCATTTGATGTGCGGATGGACTACATTTGATATAAGGATGGACTACATTTGAAATAAGGATGGAGTTCTTTTGAAAAACGGAAGAAAAACGGATTAACTCAGGCTACAACGAGAATTTTATTTGATCACGAGAATACCATAGCCTTCTATGGCTATAGGCATACAAAAAAGAGGATTTTACTTTCGTAAAATCCTCTTCAAACGTTTGTGACTCCGGCAGGATTCAAACCTGCAACCTTCTGATCCGTAGTCAGATGCTCTATTCAGTTGAGCTACGGAGCCAAACCTTATTGCTTTGCGGAAGCGTTGTTCCTTAAAAGCGAGTGCAAAGGTATGGTTTTTTATTTAAACCTCCAAACTTTTAAGCCACTTTTTTTTCAAAAAAAGTAGCTTTTTCTTCAAAAAGCATCATTATAGACTCATATTTGGGCAAAACACCGGAATTTCTACCGGCTTGCAACCATTTTGCGCTGAGATTCGCGTCAATTCTGTCAGACACGACCATTCGGCAGCATCATATACGTCGATATCAAGCGGCAATCCTTTGTTGAGACAATATATCAGACGTGCGTCCATAGCGTAGTTCATGGCATTGGGCACATTCATAGCCTCGCCCTTGCGCAACAACCGTGCAGCATCGGCTGCGTCAAACTGGCTCATATACCTCTCGGCAGCATCACCCGTTAAGCATTCCTCGCCATCGTTGACCGTCGGCAGCGGATATTTCTGCACGAACGCCTTAGTACCGCACACGGTCTGAAGACGATTGTAAGGCCGGTGAGTGGTCACGTCGAGCTGAAGCATTATGCTCACGCCACGTTCCGTCTGTATGAGAGTGGTGTTGACCCGACCTAAGGGTAGTCCGGCTTCCTTGGCACCAGCCGATGTCATGCTGACAAGCTGCACCATACGGTCGGTGCGGTGAAATCCCAGCAACTGCCCTATCGGCCCGATGCCATGCGTGGGATAAGGATTGCCGCCATGCGTGAGGCATCCGCGCTCAATCCAACTTGTATTGCTCTCGCCACACTCGTTGTCGGTCGATAGGTCGTGTATGTATGCTCCCTCGCAATGAGTAATCTCGCCGAAGAGTCCGCGACGGTGCATCTCAAGAGTCTCAAGCGCAAAATAGTCGTAGCAGCAGTTCTCCGTCATGAAGCAGTGGCGCTGGGTCTGCTCGGCAGTATGCACCAGAAGCCAACACTCATCCACCGTAGTGGCAGCCGGCACCTCTACAGCCACATGCTTGCCACAGCGCATAGCGTATACAGCCATCTGGGTATGGGTGCGCCATTCCGTACATATATATATAAGGTCTATATCGGGCAGTTGGCAAGCCTCCTTCCATGCATCAGGCCCGCACAAAGTGAGCGCCTCTTTGCGATGGCTGTCGCGCAGCAACTTATTGGCACGTGCCAGTCGCTGACTGTCCACATCGACAATACAACTTATCTCGGCATTGTCGATAAAAGCATAGCGCACCAGAGTCTTTGTGCCACGATTGCCCAGTCCCACAAGCGCAATGCGCACCTTGGGAATAGCCGGACAACGTAATAGGAATGCTGATTTATAGTTCATAGCGCAAATTTACAAACTTTTTTCCGGTTTTCATAAACACGACATTATTTCATACGTTTTTTTGTCCACTACATGAAAAATTATTAATTTTGCACCAAGTTTTGAGTATACTTAAAAATCATTATAATGGAGATTTCATATAAATGGCTTAAGGAGTATGTCGATTTCGACCTCACTCCGCAGGAAACAGCCGACGCGCTGACCTCATGCGGACTCGAAGTTGACGCTCTTGAAGAGGTACAGACCATTAAGGGTGGACTGAAGGGACTGTACGTGGGCAAGGTATTGACTTGCGAATTGCATCCTAATTCAGACCACTTGCACATAACCACCGTTGATCTTGGCAAAGCAGAGCCGCAGCAGATAGTTTGCGGAGCGCCCAACGTGGCTGCCGGACAGAAGGTTATCGTTGCCGATCTGGGCTGCGTGCTCTACGACGGCGACAAGGAATTCGTTATCAAAAAGTCGAAGTTGCGCGGTGTTGAGAGCCTTGGCATGATTTGCGCCGAGGACGAAATAGGTGTTGGCACAAGCCACGACGGCATCATCGTATTGCCCGAAGACGCACCTGTAGGCCAGCCCGCAGCCGAATATTATCACTTGGAGAGCGACTGGATTATCGAGATTGACATCACAGCCAACCGCTCTGACGCACTCAGCCACTGGGGTGTGGCACGCGACCTTTACGCTTGGCTCAAGCGCAACGGCCACGCCACATCGCTCCACCGTCCCGACTGCTCTGAGTTTGCAGTAGACAACCACGACCTGCCCATCGATGTTGAGATTGAAAACACCGAGGCATGCAAGCGCTACGCATGTGTGAGCATCAGCGGATGTGAGGTTAAGGAGAGTCCCGAATGGCTTCAGAACAAGCTGAAGGTTATCGGTCTGCGTCCTATCAACAACATCGTCGACATCACCAACTACGTGATGATGGCATACGGACAGCCCATGCACTGCTTCGACGCCGACATGGTTAAGGGCTCGAAGATAGTAGTACGCACCCAGCCCGAGGGCACTAAGTTCGTCACACTCGACGGCGAGGAGCACACACTCGGCGAGCACGACCTGAGCATTTGCAATGCCGAGGACCCTATGTGTATCGCAGGCATCTTCGGAGGCAAGGGTTCGGGCACATACGACACCACAAAGAACGTAGTGCTCGAGAGCGCATATTTCCACCCGACATGGATTCGCAAGAGCGCACGCCGCCACGGATTGAGCACAGATGCAAGCTATCGCTTCGAGCGTGGCATCGACCCCAACGGCACCATCTACGCTCTGAAGCAGGCTGCCATACTGTGCAAGCAGCTGGCAGGCGGCAAGGTGAGCATGGAGATAAAGGATGTTTATCCCAACCCTATCAACGACGCCCGCGTTCAGCTTGACTTCGAGTATGTAGACCGTCTCATCGGAAAAAATATAGGCAACGACATGATCCGCTATATCGTTGAGAGCCTCGACATGAAGATTGTATCTGAGACTGAGACCGGACTGGAACTCGACGTTCCTGCATACCGTGTCGACGTGCAGCGTCCGTGCGACGTAGTTGAGGACATCCTGCGCATCTACGGATATAATAATGTGGAGATTCCGACACAGCTCAAGAGCTCGCTCACCATACCAAGCGACATTGACAAGGCTTATCACCGCCAGAACGTAATCGGCGAACAGCTCGTTGGATGCGGCTTCCGCGAGATTCTTAACAACTCGCTCAGCAAGACCGCTTACTACACCGAGCTCAACAAATATACCGAGGAGACTACCGTGAAGGTGATGAACCCTCTGAGCAACGACCTCGGCGTAATGCGCCAGTCACTCCTCTTCGGCGGACTGGAGAGCATCAGCCGCAACATTAACCACAAGATGCCTAACCTCCGCTTCTTCGAATTCGGCAACTGCTATCACTATTCGCCCGAAAAGAAGAACGACGAAGACCCGATAAAGGCTTACACCGAGGAGATGCACCTTGGAATGTGGACCACAGGCAAGCGTGTTGAAGGCTCATGGGCTCACGCCGACGAGAAGGCTTCGTTCTACGAACTTAAGGCTTACGTCATAAACATATTCACCCGTCTGGGTGTTAATCCTGGTATCGTAGTGACAGAAACATCCGACAACAACATATTCGGCAAGGCTCTGGCACTCAAGGCACGCTCGGGCAAGGTGCTCTGCGAGATGGGTACTGTATGCCACAAGCTTCTGAAGAAGATGGACATCGACCAGGACGTGTTCTACGCCGACATCAACTGGGACAACATGATGCGCGCCATCAAGAAGAACGAGGTGCTCTATCACGACATCAGCAAGTTCCCATCGGTAAGCCGCGACCTCGCACTGCTCATCGACAAGAGCGTTGAGTTTGAGCAGATTGAGCAGATTGCACGCCAGACAGAGAAGAAGCTCCTCAAGAGCGTTGAACTCTTCGACGTGTACGAAGGCAAGAACCTGCCTGAAGGCAAGAAGAGCTACGCCGTCAACTTCATCCTGCAGGACGAGACCAAGACTCTCAACGACAAGCAGATTGAGGCTATCATGACCAAGCTCATCAACAACCTCAAGCAGAAGCTGAACGCAGAACTGAGATAATAACAATAAAAAAACAATAAATACAAAACAATAAAATGGGAAGAGCATTTGAATACCGCAAGGCTACTAAGCTGAAGCGTTGGGGCCACATGGCCAAGACATTCACCCGTCTGGGCAAGCAGATTGCCATCGCCGTTAAGGCAGGCGGTCCGGAACCGGAAAACAACCCGTCACTTCGTTCAATCATCGCTACATGTAAGCGTGAGAACATGCCGAAGGACAACATCGAGCGTGCTATCAAGAACGCTATGGGCAAGGACCAGAGCGAATACAAGGAAGTAACATACGAGGGATATGGCCCTCACGGTATCGCTATCTTCGTTGACACACTGACCGACAACACCACACGTACTGTAGGCGACGTTCGCTCGGTATTCAACAAGTTCAACGGTACTCTCGGCACAACAGGTTCACTGGCTTACCTCTTCGACCACAAGTGCGTGTTCACATTCAAGAAGAAGGACGGCGTAGACATGGAAGAGCTTATCCTTGAGCTCATCGACTTCAACGTAGAGGACGAATTTGACGAGGACGAGGAAGAAGGCACAATCACCATCTACGGCGACGACGTTAAGGCTTACGCACAGATTCAGAAGTTCCTTGAGGACCAGGGCTTCGAGGACATCGGCGGCGAGTTTACATACGTGCCAAACGACCTGAAGGACATCGACGCTGAGCAGCGTGCTACTATCGACAAGATGGTAGAGCGTCTTGAGGACTTCGACGACGTTCAGAACGTTTACACAAACATGAAGCCTGAGGAGGGCGAATAATAATAACAAAACAGAAGCCCCACCCCCTTGCCCCTCCCCAGTAGGGAGGGGAGTGATATGTACAAATTGCATAAGGATGCTATCTCTTGTTTTTAGGGCCGGCATATCTGAGCAGCCAGACATACTACTCCCCTCCCTGCGGGGGAGGGGCAAGGGGGTGGGGCTTTTCAATTTACATCATCATGAACCACTTAGAATACACCACCTGCGGCACATGCAGCCGCCTCATCACCATCGACGTAGATGCCGACGGCATCATACGCAACCTCGCCTTTGAAGGCGGATGCAACGGCAACCTCAAAGGCATATGCGCCCTGTGCATCGGCAAGAAAGCATCAGACGTGAAGCAGACACTGAAGGGCATCACCTGTGGCGGCAAAATGACAAGCTGTCCCGACCAGCTCGCTACAGCACTTGGCGAAATGGGATACTAAAATTTTTTCTTCTATTTTTCCGTTTTTTTGCACTCAGTTGTAAAAAATATATGTACCTTTGCTTACATAAATATACTAATGAACTCAAAAGTCTTGCACAAACTCATAAAATAAATGTTATGCAGATTTGCAAGTTCTTAAACTAACCAAACATTATGCTAAAACAAATTATCAATGGCCGCATACTTACACCAGAAGGCTGGCTCGAAGGCGGCTCAGTAATCATCGACGGCAACAAGATTAAAGCCGTATCAAACAGTGATCTCCACATCGTAGATGCAGAAATCGTAGATGCCAAGGGTTGCTATGTAGTTCCTGGCGGCATTGAGATGCACGTGCATGGCGGTGGTGGTCGCGACTTCATGGAGGGCTCAGAAGAAGCTTTCCGTGTAGCCATCAAGGCACACATGAAGCATGGCACAACAGCCATCTTCCCCACATTGTCATCATCAACAGTGCCAATGATTGAGGCTGCATGCGAAACTTGCGAAAAACTCATGGCTGAGGAGAACAGCCCCGTACTCGGACTCCACCTCGAAGGCCCATACTTCAACCCCAAACAGGCTGGCGCACAGATTCCCGAATGGATCAAGCCTCCTGTAGCTGAGGAATACGAACCACTGCTCGACAAGTATCCTTGCATCAAGCGTTGGGACGAGGCTCCTGAACTCCCAGGCTCAGCAGAGTTCATCAAGTCGTGCCGCAAGCATGGTGTCATCGCAGCCATAGGCCACACACGCGCTACATACGAAGACGTAGTGGCAGGTCACGATGCTGGTATGTCACACGCTACACACTTCTACAACGCTATGCCTGTAGTATACAAGGAGCACGAATTCAAGGTTCCTGGCACCGTTGAGAGTATCTATGCACTCTCAGACATGTCAGTAGAGGTCATCGCCGACGGCATCCACGTTCCACCGGTAATGCTTCGCGTTGTATATCAGATAAAGGGCGTTGAGAAGACAGCGCTCATCACCGACTCATTGGCTTGCGCAGCAAGCGACGAGGGTGTAGCATTCGACCCACGCGTAATCCTTGAGGACGGCGTGTGCAAGCTCGCCGACCACTCAGCACTTGCCGGTTCTATCGCCACTATGGACCGCCTCATCCGTACATGCGTACAGCAGGCCAACATCCCAATGGAAGACGCATGCCGCATGGCGAGCGAGACACCAGCCAAGATTATGGGTGTATTCGACCGCAAGGGTTCGCTTGAGGACGGCAAGGATGCTGATATCATGATGTTCGACAACGACCTTAAGCTCACATACGTTATGCAGATGGGCAACGAGGTGACCAACGAACTCTAAAACAGTAAAGCTATGCTAAAACAATTTGTCAACGGTCGCATTCTCACACCGAAAGGCTGGCTTGATGGCGGCTCCATTGTAACAGACGGCAACAGAATCAGATGTGTCTCAAACATCGACTTGCACGTTGTAGGAGCTGAAATCATCGACGTCAACGGGGGCTATATAGTTCCCGGTGGTATCGACATGCACACACACGGCGGTGGCGGACGCGACTTTATCGAAGGCTGCGAAGACGCTTTCCGTAAAGCAGTCAACGCACACTTGAAGCATGGCACTACCTCAATATACCCGACACTGTCATCATCGACTATCCCTACTATTGAGGCAGCATGCAATGTATGCGAAAAACTCATGGCTGAGGAGAACAGCCCTGTGCTCGGTTTACACATCGAAGGTTCGTACATCAACCCCAAAGAGGCTGGTGCCCAGAACCCAGTGCTGATCAAGGCACCGGTAATCTACGAATACGAAACATTGCTCAGCAAGTACAAGTGCATAAAGCGTTGGGACGAAGCTCCAGAGCTGCCAGGCTCGGTACGCTTCATCAAGACATGTAATATGCACGGCGTACTTACCGCTCTCACCTGCACACGCGCCACTTATAAGGACGTGGTAGAGGCTCACAAGGCTGGCATGACACACGCCGCACACTTCTACAACGCTATGCCTGTAGTATACAAGGAGCACGAATTCAAGGTGCCCGGCACCGTTGAGAGTGTATACGCAATGCAGGACATGACCGTAGAGGTCATCGCTGACGGCTTGCACGTACCGCCAGTAATGCTCAAGGTGCTGCATAAGATTAAGGGAGTGGAGCGCACAGCACTCATCACCGACTCTCTGGCTTATGCAGCAAGCGAAGGCGACGTTTCTGCCGAGCCACGCGTCATAATGGAAGACGGCGTATGCAAGTTGGCCGACCGCTCGGCTCTTGCTGGTTCTATTGCCACTATGGACACCTTGATACGCACCTGCATACAGAAAGCCAACATTCCTATGGAAGACACTTTCCGTATGGCAAGCGAGACACCAGCCAAAATCATGGGCGTCTTCGACCGCAAGGGTTCTATCGAAGAAGGCAAGGATGCCGACATCATCGTATTTGACAAGGACATCAACCTCACCTACGTAATGCAGATGGGCAACGAGGTGGTGAACTATCTCTAAAAATAAAAAAACGACAAAAGACAACAAGTACAACGTTGGTATACCTTAATACAGAGTATATGATGTTGTACTTGTTGTCTTTTGTCGTTTATTGTGTTTATCAGCGTTTGATTTCTACAAACATCTTCTACTTGTTGTAATCCTTCGGTGTATACCTACGATCGAAATACACCTTCTTCTTGTCTTTATCCGAACGCAGAGTCCACTGAAATGCAAAGCCCTCCTTCATATACGGGCGGAACGATGTACTCTCGCGTATATTAGTCAACAGAATCTCGGCTATCTTCTCACGATGAATATCAAAAACCTTGACATTGTCCAGGTCGCCTACAGCCGAACAATAATAATGATAGGTCTTAGTATCCATTTCAAACGCCACACTGTCGGTACGGAAATTGTTCTGAACCGGTGTCGGGCAATACTTCTTGGTAAACTCACGTGCCTCACGCTGCGCACGTTGCTCCATACTCTCATGACAGCCGCAAAGCATGACAGAACACAAAGCGGCACAAAAAGCAAAATACCTCATTTCGTATACGTTATGTTATATTTCTAATAATTAAATCAATAAGAAATGTGAAAGTTTAGATTCACAACCCTTTCAAACATAAATTCTTATGCAAAGTTACCCATTTGTCGGAAAAAACGAGTAACTTTGCACATAAAACTGATATATATCAATGGACAATATAAGGAATTTCTGTATTATTGCCCACATCGACCACGGCAAGTCAACACTTGCCGACCGACTGTTGGAGCGTACGCAAACAATCAAGATAACTGAAGGTCAGATGCTTGACAACATGGACTTGGAGCGCGAGCGTGGTATCACAATCAAGAGCCATGCCATCCAGATGGAGTACAAGCATAACGACCAGACATATATTCTCAATCTTATTGATACCCCGGGACACGTCGACTTCTCATACGAAGTGTCGCGAAGCATTGCTGCCTGCGAGGGTGCGCTGCTCGTTGTCGATGCCACTCAAGGCGTTCAGGCACAGACCATCTCAAACCTCTATATGGCTATAGAGCACGACCTTGAGATAATACCCGTGCTGAACAAAATCGACATGCCAAGCGCAATGCCCGACGAGGTAGAAGATGAGATTATAGAACTTATCGGTTGTAAGCGTGAGGACATTCTGCGTGCCTCGGGCAAGACAGGCGAAGGCGTTGACGATGTGCTGAAAGCCATCGTAGAGCGTGTACCACATCCCGTAGGCGACACAAAAGGTCCGCTTCAGGCTCTTATCTTCGACTCGGTGTTCAACTCATTCCGCGGTATCATTGCCTACTTCAAGATTGAAAACGGCGAGATACGCAAGGGCGACAAGGTGAAGTTCTTCAACACCGGAATGGAGTATGTGGCAGACGAGGTTGGCGTATTGAAGATGGACATGGTGCCACGTCAGGTGCTCGGCACGGGCGAGGTAGGCTACATCATATCAGGCATCAAGGATGCCACAGAGGTTAAGGTGGGCGACACCATCACCCACGTCAACCGTCCATGTGACAAGGCTATCTCCGGATTCCAGGAAGTCAAGCCTATGGTATTTGCCGGTGTGTATCCCATTGACCCAAGCGAATACGAGAATCTGCGTGCTTCGCTCGAGAAGCTGCAGCTCAATGACGCTTCACTGACATTCTCGCCAGAGTCGTCGGTAGCTCTCGGATTCGGTTTCCGTTGCGGATTCCTCGGACTTCTGCACATGGAGATTGTGCAGGAGCGACTCGACCGCGAGTTCAATATGGACGTCATCACCACCGTGCCCAACGTTTCGTATATGGTATACGACAAGCAGGGCGGCGTGAAGGAGGTGCACAATCCGTCGGGATTGCCCGAGCAGACACTTATCGACCATATCGAGGAGCCATACATACGTGCATCGATCATCACCACGACAAACTTCATTGGTCCTATCATGACGCTCTGCCTCGACAAGCGCGGCGAGCTGATCAATCAGGAATACGTCAGCGGCAACCGCGTGGAGCTGCACTTCATGCTGCCACTTGGCGAGATTGTGATCGACTTCTACGACAAACTCAAGTCGATAAGCAAGGGCTACGCCTCATTCGACTATCATATCGACGGCTTCCGTCCATCACGTCTGGCCAAGCTCGACATCCTGCTCAACGGCGAACCTGTCGACGCCCTCTCAGCACTGACCCATCAGGACAATGCCGTAAGCATGGGACGCAAGATGTGCGAGAAGCTGAAGGACCTCATCCCACGCCAGCAGTTCGACATTGCCATACAGGCTGCCATCGGTGCCAAGATTGTTGCACGCGAGACGATCAAGTGCGTACGCAAGGACGTGACAGCAAAGTGTTATGGTGGCGACGTAAGCCGTAAGCGCAAATTGCTCGAAAAGCAGAAGAAGGGTAAGAAGCGTATGAAGCAGATTGGCAACGTAGAGGTTCCGCAGAAAGCATTCCTCGCAGTGCTGAAGCTCGACTAAAACCCGACTTTAGAAAGACGACAGAGATAAAATTATATATAACCAATAATAAAAATAATAAGTCAACAATACTAACACAGAAAGGAAAGTAACTTATGAAAGAGTTGGTCGGCACAAACACGCGCGACATAGCGCGTGAGTTGGCAAGACGTTACAGTACAATGACGCACGATGAGCTCGACGTGCTTGAGAGCATACTTGTACCTATCAAGTACGCCAAAGGCGAAATTGCACTCAGCGAGGGCGAGATATGCAAGAACCTCTTGTATATCGACAAGGGACTCATGCGCCAATTCTACTTCAAACACGGCAAGGAAGTGACCGAACATCTGGCACAAGACCACACCATCGTAATGTGCATTGAAAGCCTCTTCAAGGAGGAACCAACCAAACTGCAGATTGAGGCCATCGAGCCTACTGTAGTGTACGCCCTGCCTAAGGCAGATCTTGAGCGTGTGGCAATGCACAACGTCAATATACAGATTCTCTACCGCAAGATATTGGAGGAAAGCCTCATCATGTCGCAGGTACATGCCGACCTTGTGCGCTTTGAGACAGCACAGGACCGCTACAAGAAATTGTGCAAACTGATGCCGCAGGTGGTGTTGCGTGCACCATTGGTGTACATAGCAAGCTATCTGCAGATGACCCCCGAGACATTGTCGCGTGTACGTGCATCTACTCTTCTCGACTAAGAGAGAACGTCACGCTATACAAAAGACTTTTAACATTATCACAAAATGAAAAAAATATTGTTGTTAGGTTCGGGCGAATTGGGCAAAGAGTTTGTCATCGCCGCAAAGCGTGCTGGACAATATGTCATTGCATGCGACAGATACGAAGGCGCACCGGCAATGCAGGTTGCCGACGAGCACGAAGTGTTCAACATGCTCGACGGCGATGCCTTGACTGCTGTTGTTGAGCGTTATCACCCCGACATCATTGTGCCTGAAATCGAAGCAATACGTACCGAGCGTCTTTTCGACTTCGAGAAGGAAGGCATTCAGGTGGTTCCGAGCGCCCGCGCCGTAAACTATACAATGAACCGCAAGGCCATACGCGACCTCGCAGCAAAGGAATTGGGCCTGCGTACAGCCAAATACTTCTACGCAACCACTCTCGAACAGCTCCGCGAGCACTCTAAGGAGATTGGTTTCCCATGCGTAATCAAGCCCCTTATGTCATCATCGGGTCACGGACAGAGCATCGTTCGCGAACCTGAACAGCTTGAGAAGGCATTCAACGACGCTATGGAAGGAAGCCGCGGTGACGTGAAGGAGATAATCATCGAGGAATTCATCCACTTCGACTCGGAATTCACTCTGCTCACAGTAACACAGAAGAACGGACCCACACTGTTCTGTCCGCCTATCGGACACGTACAGAAAGGTGGCGACTATCGCGAGAGCTGGCAGCCGTTCCAGTTGCCTGAGGACGAATTGCGCAAGGCAGAAGACATGGCAGAGAAGGTTACAAAGGCGCTTACCGGTGCCGGCATCTGGGGCGTTGAATTCTTCCTTACAAAGGAGGGTGAAGTGATATTCAGCGAACTCTCACCACGTCCGCACGACACGGGTATGGTTACACTGGGGCATACCACCAACCTCTCAGAGTTTGAACTCCACTTCCGCGCAGTAATGGGACTGCCCATAGCAGGCATTCATCTTGAGCATGCAGGAGCAAGTGCCGTAGTTCTTTCACCCACAGAGACCAACGACCCGCTGCCATACAACTTCATGGATGCACTCAAAGAAGACTACACCCGCGTTCGCATCTTCGGCAAGAAGGAGGCACACGTAGGTCGCCGCATGGGCGTAGTGCTCTGCTATGGCGAACCGACAGCTGACACCACACAGCTTCGTGACAAGGCAAAGCGACTCGCAGCAACAGTGCTTGGTACCGACCCATATATGGACAAGTAACATAACAAAGCAATGCTATATACAAAAGTTTCGCAAGTCGTCGACTTGCGAAACTTTTTTTTATTAATCATCATGAACAAAATCATTTCAGCCAAATCATCAAGCCACCATATTGCAACATTGCAATCTATGCGTTTCGTATTCTGCATGCAGATTTTCATCTGCCACTATTTTAGAAGTCTTGGTTTTCACGGCTTTGATTATGGGGGTGATGCAGGTGTCACATTCTTCTTCATACTAAGTGGATTTGTACTGAGCATAGGATGCGGTCCAAGAATTGAAGACGGAACTTTTCGGTACGTTCAATTCCTGCGCAAACGCCTTGCTAAGATCTATCCCCTTCATTTAGTTACCTTCACCATAGCCTTATTTATGAGCTTTGTAGCCGGAGTGAAATTCAATATCATAAAGACATTACTGCATGTTTTTATGCTTCAAGAGTTTACTCTATCCGAAGACATGCTGAAATATGGTACAGGTCTTTCATGGTTTCTTGGAGCATTGTTCTTTTGCTATTTGTTGTTTCCTTTTCTCTACAGACAATTGATAATATCGCGTAACAAAGTGTTCGGCGCACTATTAACGATATATATACTATTAGCACTTGCCATAGAGTCATGTTGCAACAACTCTGCAATAGACGACTTCATGTTTGCATTTCCACCGCTGCGTATTATTGATTTTGCAATAGGAATAATTGCATATCGTCTGTATACCGCCCACTTCTCCATACGCTTAAGGCAATGGATTGACCGACAGTCGACCAATATATTGTCAACAATAGAAATAATAATAATTGTGTCAGTTTCTGCATTGACATTTATGCCATACTGTTCATTACCTTCATGGATACGTTTCGCTCCATTGTTTTGGCTCCCATTCAGTTTGTTAATATATTGGTTTGCCATATCAAACGACAACAAAGGCATAATTTCAAAATTATTAAGCCAACGAGCCCTTGTCTTCTTGGGCAACATCAGTTTCGAAATATACATGTTGCATGGTATTGTGATTACAGCATTTGTATTCGTGTGGGGACGTCTCTTTGGATATGACACAGTATGCAATCCAATACTTTTTGCAATATGCCTTGTTTTGTCGGTAGTTGCTGCATACATATTCGCAATAATTATGAGAATCGGGCGTTATAAGAATAATAGGTTGCAGAAAAAAGCATAAACCTATATCATAGTTATAAACATTATAGTATAATGAAGGTAGCAGACGCTAAAATAATAGAAATACCAAAAATAGAAGACCGCCGTGGCAATCTGTCGGTAATAGAAGAGTTGAAAAGCGTACCCTTCCAAATAGCTCGTGTCTATTGGCTTTACGACGTACCTGGTGGTGAAAGTCGCGGCGGACATGCTCACCGCAAGCTCAAGCAATTGCTCATAGCGGTAAGTGGAAGCTTCACCGTGACGCTTGACGATGGGCGTGAGAAGCGCAAATTTCTTTTGAACCATCCTTATCAAGGACTGATAATAGACACCGGTATATGGCGTACGCTTGACGATTTCTCGTCGGGTGCCGTATGTCTTGTCATCGCTTCCGAACTTTACGACGAAGATGACTATATATACGACTACGACGAATTCTTAAAATACAAGAAATGCTCAAAGTAAGACGATACAATACAGCAGACGCTACTGAATGGGACGAATTCGTGGGCAAAGCCAAGAACGCAACGTTTCTACTTAAACGTGGATATATGGACTACCATAGCGACCGCTTCACCGACTGCTCGCTGATGGTATATACACAGAATGACAACGGCAAAGCACCGTTGCTCATAGCTCTCCTTCCGGCTACCATTCACGACGACGAACTGCGCTCGTATGGCGGACTGACATACGGTGGACTCATTATGGGCAGCGATATGACTGCCGAGTTGTGTCTTGACGTGTTTGTCGTTATCAACAGTTTCTTGCATGACGAGTGTGGCGTAAAGCGTATTGTGTACAAACCTACACCTTGGATTTATCACTCGATGCCTGCCGAAGAAGACCTGTATGCCATCTTTAGAGTATGCAATGCGCATATTGCTGCACGCGACATATCATCTACAATTTGTCTCGACAGAAGACCGAAATTCAGCAAACTGCGCCATCGTTGCGTCAATAAGGCACGACGCAACGGAATAACAGTAGCTGAAACAAATGACATCTCTGATTTCTGGCAAATCCTTAACGACAACCTTGAGGCGAAATATGGAGTACACCCAGTTCATACCATCGACGAACTGCAACTCCTACACTCACGCTTTCCTGATAACATAAGGTTGTTTATGGCGTACGAAGGCGATACGCCACTGGGTGGAACAATGGTGTTTGAATGTGGCGAAACGGTGCACACTCAATATATATCGGCTTCGAAACGTGGCAAGGAAACGGGTGCGCTCGACCTCGTATTCGACTATCTAATCAACGAACGATATGCCGACCGACGATATTTCGACTTCGGAAAATCGACCGAACAATTGGGACACTATCTCAATTGCAACCTTATACACCAGAAAGAAGGGTTCGGCGGTCGCGGTGTGTGCTACGACACCTACGAATGGGAGGTTTAGAATGTGGAGTGTTGAATGTGGAATGTGGAGTGTTAAGTGTGGAGTGTTAAATGTTAAGTGTTGAGTTATGGATATGATAAAGTTTCTTGACTTAAAGGCGGTGACGGCAATGCATACCGACGAAATAAGTGCTGCCGTGCAACGTGTTGTGGATAGCGGATGGTATCTGCAAGGCAACGAGAACAAGGCGTTCGCCGAGGAGTATGCCCGTTATATCGGCACACGCTATTGTGTAGGTTGCGGCAACGGACTCGACCTCTTACGCTCATCTTGAGGGCTTATAAGGAGATGGGCCGACTGCACGACGGCGATGAAGTGATAGTACCTGCCAACACCTATATAGCCACAATTCTTGCCATAACCGAGAACAATCTGACACCAGTGCTTGTAGAACCACGCATCGATACATTCCAGATTGACGACAGACAGATTGAACGTGCCATAACAAGTCGCACACGTGCCGTAATGATTGTCCATCTCTACGGACAATGCGCATACACCGAACGTATTCACGAAATCTGCGATAGCCACAACCTGCTGCTCATCGAAGACAATGCCCAGGCTCACGGTTGCCAATACAACGACCGTCTTACCGGCTCGTTGGGCAATGCCGCTGCCCACAGCTTCTATCCAGGCAAGAACCTTGGGGCACTTGGCGATGGCGGTGCCGTCACTACCGACGACGAAGAGTTGGCCAATATGATTGGTGCATTGGGCAATTACGGATCTGAACGCAAGTACGTGTTCAAATATAAGGGCCGCAACAGCCGACTTGACGAGATTCAAGCAGCCGTATTGCGGGTGAAACTGAAGTATCTCGATGCCGACAATGCGCTGCGCCGCAACATTGCCATGCAATACATTGAGCATATAGACAATCCCTTGCTTACTCTTCCCTCTACAGATTATTGCCATAGCAGCGTACACCACATATTCCCTGTGCTGTGCAGCGAGCGCGAACGCTTACAACAACACTTGCTCAATCAAGGCATACAGACAATGATACACTACCCCATTCCACCCCATCGCCAGCAATGCTATGCAGACATAGGCTTGCTGTCGTTGCCCATTACCGAGCGCATACACAGCGAAGAGCTAAGCCTTCCGCTTAATCCTACGCTGCAACAAGAGGAAATAGAACGAATCATCGAAGCTGCCAACAGCTTCAAGTAGAGTTCTTGACAACAGCTTCTGGACATGTTGCGTGTCTTGAAACAACCGTATCATGCCATGATACGAAGTTATTTTACGGCCGATTGCTTATAAAACAATACAAACTATAGGAGGCTATGGCATTCCCGCCATAGCCTCCTACTGTTTGGTTTACTGCAAAATCAATATCTTGCACTGAATGTGCTTACGCTATATACATGGAAATTGATGTCGTTTTCTTCATCCATATATTCGTTGTACATACGCATCTGCTTGCCGTCGAAGCGCACTGTCATGTCCATATAGTCGTCATCATCGTCAAAGTCGTCATCGCCAAATTCGAACGGTTCGTAGCAGCGCAGTATGCCGTTTTGCTTGTCTCTCCATTCCCAGCGTCCTATTTCCACGTCGCCATCCTGATAGAAGCACATGAATGTGCCGCATGGCGAGAAGATAACGCGACGACAGTAATCATCATCGTCGAGGATGTCGTCCTCATCAAATCCCCACTGCTTGCCTTCCGGTGTGATAGTGATATCTTGCTTCACTTTGAAGAAGTTGTCAAGCCATTGCTTGCCGTATCCGATATACACCTTGTCAGTGTAAAGCCATGCCTCCTGACTGTCCATTCTCCATGAACGACACAACGGGCGAACAGCCTCATCGGTCTTATAATTGAAATCGACGTTTACTATAATCGTTATGTCAACGCCATTGCAGTTGGTATATGTCACCGTTACAACTCCTACTACATCACCATTCTTATCAATCTTGATTTTGGTGCCGTTGCTCAATTTATATACACCATCCTTCTCATATGTGAATGTGCCATAAATATACAGACCGTTGTCAAAATCTACCGATCCGTTGATGTCGGTAGCACGTGTTGCCATGCGCGAGAACTTAGGTTTGTTGCCGGCATTGTTTTTAGTGATGAGGAAATGACCGTCGGCGAAGAGTTCGATTGATTTGAATTCGGGGGCAACAGCTCCATCGCCCCATTTCGTCACATCCATTTTAACGGCATCATTGGCATACTGCTCATCATCGAAATTACCAAATGTAAACTTGGCTGATGGTCTGGCACTGTCGGGAATACGCATCTGACCGCCGTCATCGTCGTTACTACAAGCCATAAAAGCAAACGAAGCAATAGCAATAATAAATGAATAAATAATGTTCTTTTTCATAATGTTTCGTTTTTAGTTGTTAATGTTTACGTTTAGTTATCTTACTGTTGCAAAGATATACAATATACTCCAACCAAACAAGTGTTCCGAAATAGATTAATCTATAGGAATATCTAACGAACTCTAAAGATTGTCAAAACTGCCGAGAACAACCGTATGACTACATAAATAAAGCAAAAAGGAACGGCGGACTCCCATCCGACGCACAGCAGAAAATCTATAGCTTATAATGCCAACTGTGCGTCGGACGGGAGTCCGCCGTTCCTATATCAAACTGTATATACTGTTGCCCTATTCAGTTATCACAACCGTAACGCCACGTGCAGCCTGCGCTCCCATGACGAGAGCCTGCTCAATGTCGGCTGTCTTCGACGGACCAGAGATGAACGTTCCGAGTCCTGTAGCAGGCATTTCGATGCGTGCGTAAGCCTCGTGCATATTATTGACGATGCCGCTTTTGGGCAGCACAATTACGAGATACTCGCATATGAAGCACACCGCCTTCTGCTTCATCGACTGCGGAATCCACACACATCCGTTCTCAGCCACACCTATCTGACCGCTCACCACACCCACATCGGTGCCGTTAAGAGCCTGGGCGTCTGCCACGGTATCGGGATTTAGCGTTGCCATCTTTACCTCCGGAAGATTGGAAGCCACAACCTTGGCATCGGGATAAGCCTTACGTATGATGTCGTCGAGACTGTCGCCCGTTGCTGCCTCAACCACATTGGCACCCACAGCCTGGCTCATCTCTATGAACTGCGCTACCGTGTCGGCATAGGTTATGCCCTTCACTTCGTCGGCAGGCATATCGTATTGCTCGCGCGTATTGCTGCGGAGCTTCTGCAAAAGTTCTTCTTTATAATTACCCATCAGAATTCAACATTAATCATTAAACACTCAACATTTAACACTTAACATTCAACACTAAACCTTACCCTTCTTCCACATTTCTTGAAATGACTCCTTGGCAAACTCCGGCTTAGTATGTCCAACGCTCCAAGGATTCACTCCACGCACACGTGTGAGTTTGTCGGGCACGATATTAGCCAACGGAGCCAGACGCAGGGCGGCAGCATACAGATGCGGATGTTCAAACAATGCCTCCATACCCATCGACATGAACTTCTTCATAGGGTCGGCACGATGTAGCGAGTCGAGTTTCTGACGCCACAGATATATCTGCGAGCCAGGACCGACCTTCGACGGACACACATTGTCGCACGACAAGCACAGCGTACAAGCCGACACATTGTCGCTATAACAACTGGCATTGCGCAGCATACCAAGGTTCACGCCGATAGGTCCGGGAATGAAGTAAGTATACGAATAGCCACCCGAACGGCGATAGACGGGACAAGTGTTCATGCACGATCCGCAGCGTATGCACTTCAGAGTCTCCCAATGTTCGTTGTCAGCGAGTATGTCGCTTCGACCGTTGTCTACCAGAATCACGTGCATCTCGGCACCCGGTCGAGCCTGACGGAAGTGCGATGTGTATGCAGTAGTAGGCTGTCCGGTAGCCGAACGGCACAGCAGACGCTGGAAAACAGCAAGCGATTTGTAGTCGGGCACAATCTTCTCTATGCCCATAGCCACCAGATGCAGCTTAGGCATTGACGTAGACATGTCGGCATTGCCCTCATTGGTGCACACCACGATGTCGCCCGACTCAGCCACACCGAAGTTGCAGCCCGTCATACCAGCCCCTGCCTCCATGAATTGGTTGCGCAGGTGCATGCGTGCGCAGCGTGTCAGATATGTAGGGTCGTAATTGCCAATCTGCTTGCTGATGCCTTTCTCTTCAAACATACGGCCCACTTCCTCACGTTTCAGGTGAATAGCCGGCATCACTATATGACTCGGCTTCTGATGAAGCAGTTGCAGAATGCGCTCGCCAAGGTCGGTTTCCACTACATCGATACCGTTCTGTTCGAGGAATGGATTCATGCCACACTCCTCAGTAAGCATCGACTTCGACTTCACCATCTTCTTCACGCCGTGCTTCTGAAGTATTTCGAGCACCGTATTGTTGAAGTCGTCTGCCGTACGTGCCCAGTGCACAATCACGCCACGGCTCTCCAGCTGACCGGCAAACTGCTCCAGATAGTCAGCCAGATGCGTTATGGTGTGACGTTTGATTTGGCTGGCATGTTCGCGTAGCTGTTCCCACTCGTCCAGTCCCTTAGCCATCTGGTCGCGCTTCTGTCGGAGCGCCCAGAACGTAGCGTCGTGCCACGTTGTCTTCTCTCTGTTTTCGTTGAAGCGGCGAGCCGCTTTGCTGTGTAGTGTACTCATAGTCCTGCTGCCAATATCTGTACTACATGAATGAATTTAATAGGCTTGTTCTCCTTGCGTGCTATGCCCTGCATGTGCATCAGGCACGACGAGTCTGGCCCCGTGATGTATTCGGCTCCGGTAGCCATATGTCGTGCTATCTTGTCCTCGCCCATTCGTGTCGACACGTCAGGTTCCTCCACCGAGAACATACCGCCAAATCCGCAGCACTCGTCCTTGCGTTCGGGTTCGCGTATGGTGATGCTGTCTACCATACGCAGAAGGTCGATAATCTTGTTGAACTGCGGCACGTTGCGTTCTGACGGCGACGAGAGTCCAAGCTCGCGCACTCCATGACATGAATTGTGCACACTCACCACATGAGGAAAGCTCGCCTTCAAGCTGGTGGGCTTCACTACGTCGTGAATGAACTCCACTACGTCCATAATCTTCTTCGATGTGATACACTCATGATGTCCCTTAGCCAATCGTGGATGATACAACTTGACGAATGCAGCACACGACGCCGATGGAGCCACGACATAATCAAATTCGGCGAACTTCTCGTCGAAACTGTCGGCTATCTTGCCTGCCATCTTCTCAAATCCTGCATTGGCCATAGGCTGTCCACAACAAGTCTGGTCAAGGGGGTAGGCTACGTCAAGACCAAGACTCTTCAGGAGCTTGTATGTGGCGACACCTACCTCGGGATAGAGTGCGTCTACGTAGCAGGGAATAAACAATCCTATTTTCATAATGTTAAAAAAGTCATCCGCTTATTTAGAATACTATCAATTAAAACGGTACAAAAGTAATAAAAATCATATAAAATCAAAATGTCATATTTAAGCATTTTTTTAGATTTAAATTATTTAACGTTGCACATTTATGTGTTTTTTCTCGATTTTTCATGCAATATAATCAACATCATTGCATTATAAGTATAGAGAACAGACAATAAACACATGAAATTGATGTATAATAAACTGAATATAACAATATTGTTGACTGCCATACTGACTGCCATATCGCTGACTTCGTGCGGTGTCGACGAATCTTCACCCAATCAATTCGACGTGAGCTTCAACGCACAGTCGGGCACAGCATACAATGGCAAATGGGACTTCAACGGCAAGACTATCGACAAAGTGCAAATGAGCGCTCAGAGCAAAACCTTTGTGTTCGGCACCATACCCGCCATACAGATTGCAGAGACGATATTCGCCGGACATAGTATTGACGGCGTATCGATGGGTATACAAAACGTAATGTATGAAGCAGTGCGCCAATCTGACGGCACCAACGTCTACTCCATCAAGCCATCGATGTGGCAGTTTGAAGCTTTGGTCGACGGCAAACGACACAACATACGACTAATGTTGGGAAAGACCAGCGCCTCAACCGACAGTCAGTCGTGGGGCAAATACGCACCCAAAAGCCGCGTGCTGACCGTGTTTCTGCACTTTACAGCCTACACTATTGACAATGGCGACCCACAACCCCTGCAAATGAAATTGACTTACACCGGCACCCCCATAACCGACTGTTGATACTTTGAAACCAGAAGAGCGCCTTGTGCGCGACATAAAAAACGGTGACCGTGCTGCTATGCGACGGCTCTACGACCTGTATTCGGGATATGTCATGGCTGTTGTCATGCGATATGTTCCGGACAGGGACGACGTGCCCGACGTTGTGCAGGATGCCTTCATCAGGATATTCACGTCGATAGGGCAATACGAATATCGTGGCGAAGGAACACTCAAGATGTGGCTGTCGAGGGTTACAGCCAATGAGGCTCTCGGTTTTCTGCGTCGCAAGGGCAACATAACATTCACCGACAACATTCCCGACGAACCCATCGACGACGAACCGGACATCAGCCAAATCTCCAACGAGGCGCTTTCCGAAATGATAGCATCACTGCCCGAGGGCTATCGAGTGGTGCTCAACCTATATGTTTTCGGACAGATGAGCCATAAAGAGATTGCCGACGAACTGGGCATCACACCCAGCACATCGGCATCGCAATTTTATCACGCCAAAAAGATGTTGGCAAACAAGATTAAAGAATACAACAAAAGAAACGCAATATGAAACAAAACGATTGGACCAGCAAGCTGCACGAACGTCTCGCCGACCAGGAGGCTACTGTGCCCGACGGATTGTGGGACAAGATAGCTACACGACTTGACGACACCAACGCCGCCGCACCTGCACCTAACTTCAACACAACTGCACGCCCAAAGACCGCACGTATCATAGCACTGACATTGTCGGCTGCGGCATCAGTGGCTGTAATAGTGATGGTGGCACTGCGACTTAATGACGACACCATAAATAATGTGGCACAAATATACGACCGCCCTGCCGCATCATTGCGCAATGGCACTCCGTCGACTATCATCAACAATGCCCAGCCGCTCTTGGCTCGCCTCACATCTGCTTCACCTACAAAGGTGACAGCTCATATATCGGATGAGATGGTCATCATGACAGAAGCTGCACCATTAGCCGAAGACACAGCATATCGCAGCGTATGCGAGACTCCACCTAACGATTTGCAGACAAGAACAGCCCCTGACGAGAGCAAGTCTATGACAAGCAAAAGTCAAGAAAGTGCCAATACAAGAAAACGCTCCAACCGCACTTCGACAACACAATACACCCAGACATGGCAGACGGGACGCACTGCGCAGCAAAGCAAATGGAACATCGGCATGCACGCCGAGGGCATTACTACCAACAGCCGTTACACCCAACGCCCTATGCTTATGGCTACACGCGAGGCAGACTTTCTGACATCGGGAAATCCCAACAAAGTACAGTCGGTGCTGACAAACCATCCATTGCAACTTACCGACTACTCACAGACCAAACACCACTACCATCCCATGTCGTTCGGACTGTCTGTAGGCTACAATCTAACGCCTCGCCTCACCATGACTACGGGTATGGTCTATACCTACGCATCGTCCGACTTCACCAGTTCGGCAGCCGGTGATGACATTGTTGAGACTCAGCGCCTGCACTACATCGGCATTCCACTCAACGTGAAATACAAGGTTTGGGGCAACAGTGCTGTACAGACTTACGCCACAGCTGGTGGACAAGCCGACATTAATGTATCGGCTAAGATACAGACAGGCGACATCACCAAGGACACTGATAAAGACCACATACAATTCTCTATAGGCGGTGCTGTAGGCGTGCAATACAACGTCATCCCCCATTTGGGTCTGTACGCCGAACCTGGCGTGCGCTACTATATCGACAACAAGAGTGACACAGAGACTATTTTCAAGGAAAAGAAACTCAATTTCAACCTACAGTTAGGCGTAAGAATGGAATTGTAAGACAATACAAAAAGGACAACGCATTATTCGTTGTCCTTTTTCTTGTCTTTACGCATATATCGCAAATTCAATGCTCCCATGAGCATGCCGAAGAATACACTCTCCACTATGAGGCTGACGATGCTTTGGTCGCGTCCCCATCCGAAGAGCAGACTTGCCACGATACATATTACAAAGTAAATCACAGTGAAGCCGACCGACAGCGCCAGCCATTCCATTATCTTGTCTTTTGTTATCTTCATACACTTAACATTCAACACTCAACATTCAACACTCAACATTCCACATTCAACACTCAACACTTATCCCAGCGTCACCACCTCGCAATCCTTCATCTGTGCACCGTCGATGGTTAGCCTGACGATTGTGCGCTCCTTCTGCCAACCCTGACGTCCGGCAGCACCGGGATTGATATGGAGCAGACGCAGGGTGCGGTCGTACTTGATGCGCAGAATGTGCGAATGGCCGCTGATGAAGAGCTGGGGCGGACGCTCCATAAGTTCACGGCGTATGCTGGAGTCGTATCTACCAGGATAACCGCCTATGTGCTTCATCAGCACCTCAACCTCCTCACACTTGAAGCGCAACACTTCGGGAAACATGCGTCTCAGTTCGGCACCGTCGCCATTGCCGTACACGGCACGTAGAGGGCGTATGGCAGCCAACTGCTCTGCCATTTCGGTAGAACAGAAGTCGCCACAATGCCATATCTCGTCGCACGGCTCAAGATACTTGCGATAGCGTTCGTCCCAATACGAGTGGGTGTCGCTGATTATTCCTATACGTTTCATCTGCTTGCTTTGGCCGAAGCCTGTACCTTTCTTACGAAATCGGCTATAAACTCCTTGGTACCCTCAAGTCCGAGCAGCGACGAATTGACGCACAAGTCGTACGACGAGCTGTCGCCCCAACGCTTGCCAGTATAGTAGTTGTAGTAAGACGAGCGTGTGTCCTCACGGCTCTCTATCAGCTTGCGCGCCTCGTCGGGCGAACATCCAAGGCGGTGGCATACGTTCTTGATGCGCTCGTCGATGTCGGCTGTGACGAATACCGTAACCATGTTCCGATGCTCGCGCAGCACATAGTCGGCACAACGGCCCACAAATACGCACGGCGACTCAGTGGCAGCCTTGCGTATGGCGTCGCTCTGCAGACGGAACAGATTCTCCTGCGATAGTCCGTTGTCGTAGAACGACGAATCGCTGATGAAGGGCACGTGCATGTGGAATATCTGATCGAGAAATCCCTTGCGCTCGTCGTTCTTCTCGAAAAACTCCTCGCTGAATCCGCTCTCCTTGGCTGCAAGGTTGAGCACCTCACGGTCGTAGAACTTGCAGCCGAACTCGTCGGCAAGCATCTTGGCTATGGTTCGGCCGCCGCTACCCAGCTGTCGGCCCACGCTTATTATGAGATTGTCGTTATTGTTCATAGATATATATCGTTTTGTGTTATTATGTTCACATTGTTGCCGGTGCCGACTTCTTCAGTCGCTTGATGTAAGCAGTCAGCATTATCACTGCCACAATAGCCGAAATAAAGTCGCTAATGGGCTGCGCATACCACACACCATCTGTCTGATAGAAGTTGGGCAGCACTATAAGCAGCGGCAGCAAGAAGAGTAGCTGACGCGACAGCGACAGAAACATGCTCACCTTTGCCTTGCCTATACTCTGGAAGAATCCCGTGCACACCATCTGCACACCCACTACGGGAAAGACAAGCATTATGACACGTATGGCATGTGCCGAAATGCGTATCAGTGTCTCGTCGGTGGTGAACAGTCGGGCGCACTCATAAGGTATAGTCTGGGCAATGATGAAGCCCGTGGTGGCTATGCACACGGCTACACACATGGTGTACTTCAGCGCCTGCAGCAGACGGTCGTAGTGACGCGCACCGTAGTTGTAGCCTGCAATGGGGAACATGCCCTGATTCATACCCATATTGATCATCACGAAGATGAAGGCTATCTTATTGCAGATGCCGAAGGCTCCTACTGCCAAGTCGCCTCCGTAACGCATGAGGGCGTTGTTGATGAATATGATGACAATGCACGAACATACGTTCATGGCAAAAGGCGACATGCCTATTGCAAGTATGTTCTTGATAATGTGCGACACGGGACGGTAGATGCCACGACGGAAGTGGACTATGCACTGGGGATTGCTGAATATGCGCAGCTGCCATGCCAGCACTGTGGCTTGGGCAATGATAGTAGCAAGCGCTGCTCCGCCTATGCCCATGTGGAGCGGCCAGATGAATATAGGCGACAGTATGGCATTGAGTATTACGGTCATGATGGATGCCATCATAGCCGAACGGGGCTTTGAAGCGGCTCGGAGTATGGCGTTCATGCCGAAGAACATGTGCGATATGGCGTTGCCGGCAAGCGTTATGACCATATACTCACGGGCATAAGGCAGCGTGGCTTCGCTGGCTCCGAAGAATAATAGTATGGGGTTGAGAAACAAAAGCGTAATGACGCTGAACGCAATGCCGATGATGATGTTCAGCGTCACGGCATTGCCAAATACTCGCTCGGCTGTGTTGTAGTCTTTCTGTCCGAGCTTGACTGATATGCATGTCGATGCTCCTACGCCTACGCCGGCTCCGAATGCCGCACCGAGATTCTGCAGGGGGAATGTTATAGCCAGTCCGCTGATGGCCAATGGTCCGCAACCCTGTCCGATAAAGATGCTGTCGGTCATATTGTAGAGCGATGCCGCTGTCATGGCGGCTATTGCCGGCAGGGCATACTGCATGAGCAGACGGCCTACGGGCTTGGTGCCGAGCTGGAGGGTTGCTTGCTTGCTGTTATCCATAAATTATATTTTAAGTAAAAAAGAGTTTTAAGACACGAATTACCACGATTATTCAGTCACGAATTACCATGAATTATCCATGAATTTCAACCACGAATCACACGAATATATGGTGGCTTGATTAATGTTAAGTGTTAAATGTTAAGTGTTATCAAGCCTCCTAACACTTAACACTTAACATTTAACACTTACCAATTACCCCTTACTCTCCGTAGATTTCCTTCAGCTTGGCACCGAGCTTATCGCCACGCAAGTCGGCAGCGACGATTGTGCCGTTGGGGTCGACGAGGAAGCTTGCAGGAATTGAATTCACACCATACACCTGACCGGCTACAGTCTGCCATCCCTTGAGGTCAGACAGATGAATCCAAGGCATCTGCATTTCTTCGATGGCCTTCTTCCAGCTGTCGAGCTTGTTGTCGAACGAGAGAGCCACGATGTTGAAACCCTTGCCCTTATACTTCTCGTAAGCAGCCTTAACGTTAGGCATCTCACCGCGGCACGGACCGCACCATGAAGCCCAGAAGTCGAGCAGCACATAGTTGCCCTTGCCCAGATATTCCGAGAGCTTGTGCGGCTGACCGTTTACGTCGTTCTCCTCAAGGTCGGTAAACTTCTGTCCGATGAAGGCTGCCTTCTTTGCCAGCATCTTCACAATCTGGTTGGCACGTGCCAATGCCGGATGATTTACATAAGCATACTTGGCATCGAAGAGGTCCTTAATCTGGTCGAACTCCAGCTGGTAAACCAAATTTCCGAGGAAGGCAGCAGGTATCATGTTGTTCTGATTGGCCTTTACAATCTCCAATGTGCGGTTTGCAATGCGCTCCTGAACTGGAGCCATCTTAGCCTCAAGCTCCTTGGTCAACTTCTGCAACTGCTCCTGCGTAGCACCCGACTGGCGAGCCTTGTTATACTCGTCGTAGAAAGGCTTCAACTCGTCGTTCATTGCGTCAAGCTCATTGTCGTAAGCCACAAGCTTGTTGTTCTGCTCAGAAGCGCTGATTGTCTTCTTCGTCATGTCGGCCTGAATAGGAGTGCCGTCATTGAAGAAAGGCATAGCATAAGGAGTCTGCTTGGTAAAGATGCGCAGCAGAGCATCTTTCTCTGCAGTGCCCTTCAAGGCAAACTTGCCAGCTGTCACTGTAGCGCTATCGCATAATGCCTGGTTGCCACGCGCCAACGGATTGACGATATACACCTTCTTTACATCAGCGGCACATGTACCCTTGATGTTGTACTCAGCTGTCTGCTGGGCGAATGCAGCCATTGCTACAAAGGCAAGAGCTACTGTTGAAATAATACTCTTCATCATTCTTTTCGGTTTGTTGAATTTGATTTTTAGTATGTTGAATTCTAATTTTTTTTATGCTACAAAAGTACTGATTATAATCAATACAACCAAAAATATTGTTTCTTTATTATATATTTTCAACATACCAACAAAAATGCGGCACAACTCTCATCGAGCAGTGCCGCATTTTTATGTTTAACTTAAAATGTTTTCGTATTAATGAAAATCCTCACGGACTTTACATTCTTACCTGTTAAACAATCGATAAAAAATTTACCTTAAACCTAATAACTAAAAACCTAAATCTATTACTACTAACCTAAACAATCTATTAACCTTTTGACGATGCAAAGGTACAAAACATTGTTTGTGTACGCAAACAATCAACCCTTCTTTTAGCTTCTTTTAGTGGTTTTGTTGATTTAAAACAACTAATCGTGCACGAACACAACAGTTTTTTACATTCATTAAAAAAGCGTATCCCGACAATCACTGCCCGGATACGCCCGATAAAAATTTACAATCTTATCTAACTATAAACCTGTGTCATAGTCTTTATACAAAATTTACCATCTATTATCCTTTTAATTGATTGCAACAGGAGAGTCAAGTGTCACATAGCGCAACTCGCTTGTATTGTCACCATAAGCATTTGACAGACCGTCCATGCCATGATTTGATGCGTCACGAGTATACCACTTGCCATCTTCGCCCTGGAACTGGTCGGTACCATTGAGCTTGTAGTAGAACATCAAGCCCTCTGATGCAGGATCTACATTGAGCATGTTCTGCTTAATCTGATTGGCTGTACGTGCTACTGTCCACATACGTACCTCACTCATCTTGCCGTAGAACGGACGCTCACCCCACATAAAGCCTGCAATCTTGCCAATGAAGAAGTCGCTCAAGTCAAACTGCGGAGTGTCCCATACTGATTCAGCTGCCTTCTCGCCATCAATATAGAGAACGGCGCGACCTGTAGGCTGATCGTAAGTAAAGGCTACATGATACCATTTGCCAGTAGTAAGACGCTGCTGTGTATAGAAGTGCTTAGAACCTGCAATCTGGAGCAAATCTCTATCAATACCGCCACCGGTATCACCGATACGCAGGATGAGAGTACCCTCACGACCCATAATAGTCATATTGCCATTCCAACCCCACTGATCAATATAGATAAGAGCCTCGTATGTAAGCGACTTGACCGGCTGTGATGTAACAGGCACCTTGATATGTGTACCGTAAATCTTGCCAACAGTCAAAATACGTACAGGCTTATTCAGCACGATATATACAATGTCTGTACCTTCGATAACGGGCTGTGAAGACTGTACACGTACCGACAGCAAGAATGTCTTGCCTTCCTCAATAGTACCAAGATTTGTCAGATGCAACTTAATCTTGCCTGCATAGACCTTACCCTTTTCGATAGTGGCGCTTGTAGTGCTAAGCGATGCATTGTTTGCATCGAAAGCCTCATAGTTTGTACCGTTCTTCTTGTTGTACTCATCTACATACTTTGAGTCAAGGATTGAGTATGAAACATTGACATCGGCATCGTTCTTGTTTGACAGACGTGCGCTGAGGTCATAGTCCATCGACTCCTGATCTTCAACAACAATCTTGCTCTCCTTGCTGTCGAAATATACCTTAGGCTCAAGCAGGTCGCTCTCGCTGTCGTTGCACGCAGTGAAAGACAAAGCGGCGAGACAAACTGCTACATATTTCAATATATGTTTGTTCATAATAGTTGTCAATTAATTAAATGAAAAACTGAAGTTTTAAGGTTATTTGCCCTCAGTAGAGCCGTTCTGCGACGCCTTCCACTCGTTGAACACCTGCTGATTGATCTGTATAGCCTGACGCATCCAACGGTAGTCGGGAGTGTTGTCGTAGTCGTTATCGAAACGATAAGCACCTACACCACCCTTGCAGCCATTCTCTGGCATCCAACTGGCCTGACGAAGCAACTGTCCACCAGAAGCGAAGTTGCTCTCGAAGTTTTCAGTGATGATGAGCTTCTTGGTATCGCCAGGACCATAGTAATGAGGACGCGAACTACCATACGACTGAGTGATCCAGTAGTCTACATAATCGTCACACTCACGATCGAAGTAATTAAGCAAACCGTCAATTACAAGCAACTTATGACCCTTGCCCTCAGGATCGCTCATAGGACCGATGTACTTGCCCATTTCCTTGATGAGGAACTTGATAGTAGTGCCGTTGAGTGTACCGTCCGAATCGTTGAATCCGCTGCCCGGCTCCCAGTCGATATCGAAACCATCCCATTCACTTACGAAAAGTGAGTCGCACAAAGCCTTTGCGAAGTTGGACAAAGCTTGATTCAGGTTCTCTGTATTGTTGAGGTCGTGTGAGGTAAAGCCCCAGAAATCCCAGCGGGCAAACTTCTTTTCTTGAGCAATCTTGTTCTGGCTCCATCCTTCGGCAGCAGCCTTCTTGTCAATCTCCTCGTAAATATACGCCGGAGTACGTCCCTTGCCAAGGTGTGAGAGAAGACTTACCTCAAGCAGCTTGATGCCCTTCACCTTCTGGGCAAACTCCTTGTCTTTCTTCTGAGCCTCTGTTATCTCGTAGCGTCCCGGAGCACCGCTCCACATAGAGATGATGTCCATACTGTCGGGCACTGACGAAAGATAACCCTTACGCATAACACCTGAAGGAGCCCAGTTGGAGAACCAACCGAAGGCTACCGGACGACCATAGTTGTTGGCTTGAGCCTTATATTCACGCAGGCTGACATAATAGGGGTCGTTGACTGGATCAGAACCCGTCTGATGTCCTCCTACGTGATCAATCTCTATATTCTCAACATCGGTACAAGCGGTCATTGTGAATGCAAGCGCTGCAGCCGGTATGATATATAATAATTTCTTAAAAACGTTCATTGTATATTATCTTTAAAGAGTATAATAATGTATTTGTTTTGGTTGGCAAGGCTTACTTGCAATCCCACCACAGATGGGTATCTGATCTGTCTTGGCCACCATTACCGTTATTGAACAGCTTGAGGGCGTTGTCGTAGATTTCCTTACCGTCCTGAGTCTGATAGAAGCTGACTGGATAAATCATACGACGTATGCCACCCTCTACAGTAGCTCCCTGGCTTGAACCACGGTTGGTAGCTACCTTATGAAGTACCGGATAGCCTGTGCGGCGCCACTCTGTCCATGCCTCCTGTCCGTTAGGATAGAGAGCAATCCACTTCTGAATCATAATCTTCTCAAGCTTGTCCTCCTGTGAGCCATCAAACTCTACAGTTGTCTCGCAAGGAGCCGGATTGTTAAAACCATATCTCCAATGGCTTACAACATCGGCTATAGGAGTCTTGCCTGAGTACATGTATGAGTCAACCGACGACTTGATACCATTCTCGTCGAACGACATCTGGATGCCCTGCTCATAAAGCGACTCTGCATCGCCAAACTCACCACCCCATACAAGGGCAGCCTCTGCACGAAGGAAGTAAACCTCTGACGCACGCAACCAATAAGTAGGAGTAGAAGCCGTGATATTAGGTTTAGAGAAATTCTCGTATGTAGAGTTCTGTCCCTTCGTATGACCGAGAGGCACACCCTGATACTTCTCACCGTCGAATGCCTCAATGCCATAAGTGCATGACTCATCTACCGGCTGGAAATAAGCGCTCAAACGAGGGTCTTCATAACCTACAAGATAAGAAACCATTGATGTACCCATACGAGTCTCGTTGTACTGATCGGCAAGCCACTGGATATTGTTACGGAACACCAGACCTGCACCTGTACCCATCTTAGCCTCATCCTTCTGGTCGGTCATCACACCGTAGGTCTGATTGAGAGCCTGAGTGGCATACTTCTGAGCCATCTCGTTGTCGGCAAAGCGTACACGCATTGCAAGACGCAGCATGAGTGAGTTGGCATAACGCACCCACTTGGCAGCATCGCCAGCATATACAGCATCATAATTCTTCATTATGCTTACACCGTTCTCAGCCTTTTCGGTCAATACCTCAATAGCTTCGGTAAGATCCTTGAACATAGCTGTGTATACATCCTTCTCGCTATCGAACGGTATCTTCATTGAAGCGTCGGCTGCATGTGTGTAAGGAATCGGACCAAATGACTCAAGAGCTTTGTGCCATGCCGAAATCTTCAGCACCTGAGCCAGAGCGAACACCTCCGGGGTATTGTTGTCCTCTGACGCCTTCTTCAGTTTCTTCCATGCGTTGAGAGCGTTGGTGTATGTACACTTGTATGTTTCAGCAATCCAACCGTCCTTGAGGAAGTATGATGTATTGTTATTACCACTATCCCAACTGTTGTTCTGTCCGAAATAGCCGCTCCAAGAGTCAGCAGAAAGGTGGAAGGCAATCTGATACTGGTTGATTACACCAGTATCGTCAGCCTGTGTACCTACGGGGAAGACTGTCTTTTCGAGAGCTGTGATGAGTCCGCCCACAGCGAAGTCGTCGCGTGTACCTTCCTCCTCAGTCATCTCGAACTGGTTGGTGTTGACTTCCTCAAAGTCGCATGAAGAAGTCGTGAGTGCCATGGCACAGATGGCCATGAGCGTATATCGATTTACTGTTTTCATATAGAAGAGGTTCAATTTTAGAATTTAAATTTAATACCGAAGCCGAAGCTACGAACGCTTGGCTGCATGAAGTAGTCGTTGCCCTGTCCGTAAGTGCTTGTTGACGGAGTGAGTTCGGGATCGAACGGAGCCTTGCAGTATATCATCCATGGGTTGTTGGCGATGAACGAAACTGTTACGTCCTTCAGCACACCACCAAACCAACGGTTAGGCATAGTGTATGAGCAGGTGAGTTCCTGGAGGCGGATGTTAGTAGCCTTGTAAACATAGTAGCCCGATGTCTCATAGTTGCCAGTACCAATCATCTGGAAGTAAGTCTTGGCATCTACCGGACCCTGTCCAGGAATCATATATCCGCCAGCGTCGCGAGCCTCAGCCGAGCGTTTTGATACACCGAAGCGGTCGAGCAATGCCTCTGTTGATGATGTTACGACACCACCGAAGCGGCCATTGATGAGGAAGCTGAGTCCGAATCCCTTATATGAGAATGAGTTGTTCCATCCGAGATTGAAGTCAGGAGCAGTCTTGCCAAGATAAACGGGTTCGCCGCGTTCTACACCGAACGAGCCGTCGGTCTTCACCTCAACGAATCCAAGGTGGTCCTTCTTGAGGAATGTGTTGGCATAAATGTCGTGAATGCTGCCACCTTTCTTCAGGATTGTACGTCCCTTGTCCTTGAGCACTTCAGGAATATTGATTGCCTCATCCATAAGCGGAGTGTGGTAGTCGTTGACCATCTCCTTAATCTCATTGACGTTGCGTGAGAACGATACTGTAGAAGAAATCTGCAATCCGCACTTCAGACGGTCGCTATAGTTGAGCGAAGCCTCCCAACCGCGGTTCTCTACATCACCTGCCTGCAGATAAATCTGCTTGTAACCGGTAAACTCAGGCAACTCACCGAGGAATGTCTGGTTCTTGGTGTTAGAGTGATAGTATGTAACCTCAGCCGACAGCTTGTTCCACAGACGGAAGCTCAAACCAAACTCGTATGAACGTGTACGCTCTGCCTTGAAGTCGGTGAACGGATAGATTGAACGAGGATTGAGTGTACCACCTACGATAGGCTCAGTAACTGTGCCAGGAGTCAAACCAGAGCGCGAGATAGGCGCACCAACCTCAGTGTACGAACCTCGTACCTTAAGATAAGAGATGAACTCAGGCAACTTCACCATCTCAGAGATGATGCCCGAAAGACCTACTGAAGGATAGAAGAACGACTCCTCGTCGGTGTTTACAAGACGTGAGTTCCAGTCGTTACGACCGGTCATTGTGAGGTAAACCATTGAACGCCATCCCAACTCGACGTTGGCAAAAGCAGCATGGTTGCGTACATGGCTGTCACCACCCGATTCAGAAACACGTCCGTTTGACGGGTCGATATTTGATGCACTGAACTTGTTGGTCACACCGAGCAATGTTCCCTTATATCCACGATCCTCATTCCAGTAGTTAGAGTAGCTCCAACCGATGTTGGCAGAGAGGCTGAAATCAGCAAAGTTCTTGTTTATATTAGCCATCACGTCAGCATAGTCCTGATGGTCGTTGTAGTTAGAGTAGCCATAGTGTCCCTTCGGACCCTCAGCAAACTTCTGGTCAGAAGTAGCGTAAATCTTGCGCTGAAATTTAACGAAGCTGTCGTCGAGACGATAACGTGCTGCAACGTTAATCCAAGGAGCAATCTTGTATGTCAAACCGAAATTGAACATATAGCGACGCTTGTCGTTGGTGGCAACGTTGCGGTATGCTGTCCAATACGGGTTCTGCGATGCATATGTTGGCTCGCTTACCGGCCAGTACTGTACAGGAATACGACGTGACTCGTCCCAACGCTCAAACACCTTCATCTCGTTGAAGTTCTCGCCACGCGGGAAGAGGTAAGCGGCCATAACAGGGTTCCAGTACTGTCCCTGCGAAACCATGTTCTTGTCGTCCTGCTTAACAAACGAAGCACCGAGGTCGAGCTGCAACTTGTCGTTGAGGAATGATGAAGAGTTGCGGATTGTTACGTTCAGACGGTTGTACTCATTGTTAGGAACGATGCCAGCAGAATTTGTCGATGAAATAGAGGCAAATGTCTGGTTGGTCTTGTTGCCTGTAGTAAGAGTAACCGAGTTTATGAAGTTTGTACCCGTATTGAAGAAGTCCTTCTTCGGGTCGTAGCTTGACGGAACATCGAGCTTGTCGCCCCAGCTCTCATATACGTCACGCTTGTTGCCGTATGTGTTCTGGAACTCAGGTGTCATGTATGCCTTGCTGAACTCTGAAGAAGAAGAGAATGTAACCTGAAGCTTACCTTCCTTACCCTTCTTGGTGTTGATAAGAATCACACCATTGGCAGCGCTACTACCATACAATGCAGCTGCCGACGGACCGCTGAGCACCGAGATTGACTCGATATCCTCGGGGTTGAAGTCGGCGATACCTTCCGTACCTGCCTTGCCCTCGCCCATGATACCACTGTCTGAGCCCATGCTGTTGTTGAACAATGGAATACCGTCTACTACATACAAAGCGTTGTTGTTGCCCTCAAGCGACTTGGCACCACGCATCACAACGCGTGTAGAACCACCCACGCCACTACCACTCTTATTGATAGTAACACCGGCAATCTTACCATTAAGCGAATTGACGAAGTTGGCATCCTTAACACGTGTCAACTCGTCGCTCTTCACCTGCTGTACGTTGTACGACAGGGCCTTCTCCGCACGCTTGATACCGAGAGCGGTAACTACCACCTCGTTGAGCTCGCGCGAAGCAGGCTTCATAGCCAGTTTATAGTTGTCGCTTTCGCCAACACGTACGCTCTTCGGCTCGTAGCCGATGTAAGTAACCTCAAGGTCGGCACCCTCAGTGGCGTCAAGAGTGAAGTTGCCGTCAATGTCTGTAACGGTAGCGTTCTGTGTGCCACGCTGGCGCACAGCTGCACCGATTACTGGCATTCCAGCCTCATCTACGATAGTTCCGTTGACACGCTTCTTCTGCTTGCCGTTCTGTTGTCCGTTGCTTTTGTTCTGAGCCTTGGCACCCTTAGCCACTACGATGTTCTTACCCTTGATTTGATATGACACGTTCTGTCCGTCAAGGATTTGTCCGATAGCCTGCTTCAGGTCTTTGGCATTGACGTTAATCACCTTATGGGTGTTGACATCGGATGCGGCAAACACGAAAGAGTATCCGCTCTTTTCTCTCAATTCTGTCATGGCACGTTCTACGCTCACGCCCTTAAGATTAAGCTTGATGCTTTGGGCGAATGTAGACAGATTCATGCACAACAGAAGCGCGCCCACTGTGAGGCCTTTTCTTTTGATGTTCATTGCACTATAGGTTAAAAGTAAATATAAATTGTTGTTTTGATTTAGCTTTAGTTACTGTTTTTTAGGCAGACAATGCCCTGTGCACGGTTTTAGCCGCGCATTATTATAGTTAGAGGTGTAGTGTTCCGCCAAGCGGAAATGGGTTGTTGGTCTGTGGCTGACAGTTATATATTTGGATTGTTGTTGTCAGTTATGTTTATACGTTTCAGTAGCGTTTGATTTAAGTTTTTTAAATTGTTTATAGTTTTAGGTTTCTATACTTTGGTTTTACTTGTATATTCTGACCACATTGCCACTTATGACATAGCGAATATGTCCTGTAGCGGCCAATGTGCCGAGTACCTGATCCAGATTCTGGTCCTTGCGGTGGAACACGCCATAGAATCGTGTCTGGGCAAGCGTACGGTTCTCGATGCATATCTTGACACCGTAGCTGCGTTCAAGGTCGATACAGATGTCGGCCAGTCTACGACCATTTAGCATTATGGTGCCATCAGTCCACAGGCGGTCGGTTGTCGTGCGATTCTCGATGCGCAGATTGCCACTGCCTTTTTCGAGTACGGCACGCTGGTCGGGCGAGAGACGATACTGATAGTCGCCGTCATGACTCGATCGCAATCCTACCGCCACGCTGCCTTCGTCAAGACTCACCATTGCCGAATGGTCGGAGGGATAGTCGCGGAAATCGAACTTAGTGCCAAGCACCTGTACGTTAAGGCTTGAAGAGTTCACGATGAAAGGCATCGCTGTGTTGTGATGCACCTCGAAGTAGCCTTCGCCCGAGAGCTTTACTCTACGGTCGCGCACACCGAAACCCTGCGAATACTCTATACGGCTGCCGGCATTGAGCCAAACCTCTGTGCCGTCGGGCAGTGTCATCTTGGTTGTAGACCCTTGCGGTGCCTCCACCTTTATCATGGCGAATGCCTGCTCCATATTGCGCTGTCCAATATTATAGAATAGGTATGAACAAGCACACACTAATACTGCCACCACTGCTGCATAACGCATAAAACTAATAACGTAGCGACGCTTGCCTGCCGGCTTCGTCTTTGGCTGTTCTACAGCAGGCTCAACGACAGTTGGCTTTTCGCCAGATGTCTGGATACGATTCACGAACTGTGCAAAAGCTTTCTTGCTATCGTACTGCGAAAGCTCGCTTACATCGGGTGTCGATTGCCAAACCTTTACAAGACGGTTGTATTCCTCGCGGTTGGCTTCACTGGCTTCAATCCACTCGTTCAGACGACGGCTTTCGTCGGCTGTAAGTGCATCGCTGAGCTGTGTTGCTACCAGTTCGTATATCTCGTCTTGCTGCATCAGTTGTTCGTTGGTTTTATTGGTTTTCATTTAGGTGACGAAATTTTAAGAAAAAGGGTTAGTCAAAAATCAAAGTTTTTTTCAAAAAAGTAAAAAAAGTAGTTTTTGTGCCTTTAAAAGACTTTTTATCACATTGTCATACCACTGACAAAGAACACGAATACGATGTAGCTTCCAAGTTCTTTGGCAAGCAATTGCAATGCGTTGCGCAAATGATATTTTACCGTACTTACACTGATATTGAGTTCGGACGCTATCTCAGCGTGACGTTTGCCCATGAAGCGGCTCAATTCGAACACCCGTCGGCACTCTGCGGGCAGATGCTCTATAGCCATGTCTACACGGTCGGCAAGTTCGTTGCCCACGAGTTGTTCGTATGGCTGCTCGCCATCGGCAAAATCAGCAATACGGTCGCCCTCCGCCAATTGCGAGGCTGCCACCTCATAGCGCTGGTGCTTGGAGCGTAGATAGTCAATACATCCGTTGCGCACTGCCTGCTGTAGGTAGCTGCGCAACGAAGTGTTGACATTGAGCGTGTCACGGTGTTCCCACATGCGATATATCATATCGCCCACGATGGTCTCAGCCACAAAGCTGTCACGCACATAGCGATTGGCTGTATGACATAACACCTGGTAGTGGGTGTCGAATATATATTGGTAGGCTTCAGAATCGCCTTCCTTCAACCCCTTGACAACGAGTTTCTCAGAATAGTCCATTAAGCGTATTGCTTTTTTTCAGTCCATCACATTATTATTAATGTATGGTAGTTTTCACGATTTTGGTAGGAGCCTGCTCCTTGTTGCGACGGTTCACCACCGTCACTACAGCCTGTGCGAGATTGAGGAATGCCAGTCCGGTTATCGACGAGTTGTCGAGTGCGGCAGGTGTTCCGTTGTCACCATTCTCGCAGATGCTCTGTACGAGCGGTATCTGTGCGAGCAATGGCACGTTCATCTCCTTGGCGAGATTCTTGCAGCCTTCCTTGCCGAAGATATAGTATTTGTTTTCGGGCAGCTCGGCAGGTGTAAACCATGCCATATTCTCAACGAGTCCGAGAATGGGCACATTCACCTTGTCGTTGCTGTACATGTCGATGCCCTTGCGTGCGTCGGCAAGCGCCACATTCTGCGGTGTCGACACTATGACGGCACCCGTGATGGCGAGAGTCTGGAGCAGTGTGAGGTGTATGTCGCTTGTTCCGGGAGGTGTGTCGAGTATGAAGTAGTCGAGGTCGCCCCAGTCGGCATCGGCTATGAGCTGCTTCAATGCATTGGATGCCATTCCGCCACGCCAGAGTGTGGCAGTATCGGGATTGACGAAGAATCCGATAGAGAGCACCTTGATGCCATATTTCTCAACCGGCTCAATGAGGTCGCGTCCGTCCTTCTTCACGGCATAAGGACGTGCGTCCTCTACTTGGAACATCTTAGGTACCGAAGGACCGAAGATGTCGCAGTCGAGCAGTCCTACCTTGTAGCCCAGTCGTGCCAGTGCTATGGCGAGGTTGGCGGCCACGGTACTCTTGCCTACTCCACCCTTGCCCGAGCTTACAGCTATGACGTTCTTAACGTTGGGCAGCATCTTGCCCACTTCGGGACGTGGCTTTGAGAGATATTCGGTAGAGATTGTCACCTCTACTTCTTTCGATACATGATAGTGGATGGCTGCCTCGGCTGCCTTTACTGTCGACTTGAGGAAGGGGTCGGTGTCGCGCGGGAATATGAGCGAGAACGATACCTTCATGCCGTCGATGCGCAGATTGTCAGCCACCATATCGGCCTCTACAAGGTTCTTCTTGTTGCCGGGATAGATAACGGTAGCAAGCGCATCCATTATCAGTTTAGGATATAATGTCATTATGTTGAATTTTGAGTTTTGAATTTACTTCGCAGAAGTCTTCGGGCTACGCTTGTCACGGTGATAGCTGCGATACTCATCGAGCGGTATCTCCACTTCGGGTTCGGTCAGTTCGCCCTGCTTGGGCAGCGCAAACTTCATGTACTTGATGTTGAGTCCACGCTCTATCCACATACTCTCATAGTAGGTCTGAATGCCGAGTATCTCCTGTGTCTGCGCATCGAGACCATCGGTATGATAAAGGTCTTCGGTGCAGAAGAGCAGCGGCAGATTGTTGTGCTGCTGCATGTATGTGGTATAGGTGAAGAGGAAGTTGGAGTCGGTCTTCAAGTGTACCGTTCCACCGTCTACGAGGAAGTGGCGATAGCGCTCAAGGAAGAATGTGGAGGTGAGACGCTTGCGCGGGTTCTTCATCTGCGGGTCGCTGAATGTGAGCCATATCTCCTGCACCTCATCCTCGCTGAAGAAGCGGTCAATTATCTCGATGTTGGTGCGCAGGAATGCCACGTTCTTCAGTCCGTCGGCTATAGCCTGTGTGGCTCCTGTCCACATACGTGCTCCTTTGATGTCAACGCCAACGAAGTTGATGTTGGGGAACATCTTTGCCAGCCCTACTGTATATTCGCCCTTGCCGCATCCCAGCTCGAGCACAATGGGGTTGTCGTTCTTGAAGTACATCTCGCGCCATCGGCCTTTCATCTCAAACGGCACGTTGTCGGCTACCGAGAACGGATACTGAAACACATTCTCGTATCTTTCCATGTCGGCGAACTTCGCCAGTTTTCCTTTGCCCATATATGGTTTTAATAAATTAATCTTTAGTATATTATCTGTATATTCGAAATACTCAACTTGCAAAGTTAACTATTTAAATCGACACTTCAATGGTGAGAAACAAAAATCTTAAAAAAAGACCTGCACCAGAGCAATGTTGATTGCTCCGATGCAGGTCTTTGCCTTATTTAGTTATTTCTTTTTATTCAATCACTACTGTTGTCCAGCCGTGCTTGTCCTCAACGGTGCCATACTGTATGCCACGCAGAGTTTCGTAAAGCTTGGTTGACCATGGGCCCGGCTTCTCACCGAAGTTGTAAACCTTGCCTGTGTCCATATCGTCGAGGTGTGAGATTGGCGAGATAACGGCTGCTGTACCGCATGCTCCTGCCTCCTCGAATGTCTCAAGTTCTTCTTCGGGCACCGGACGACGCTCCACCTTCATACCCAGATCCTCTGCAATCTGCATAAGGCTACGGTTAGTGATTGACGGGAGGATTGATGTCGACTTAGGAGTGACGTAGGTGTTGTTCTTGATGCCGAAGAAGTTGGCAGCGCCACACTCGTCAACATACTTCTTCTCCTTAGAGTCGAGATAGAACTCGCTGGCGTAGCCCTTGGCGTGTGCAATAGAGTTGGCCTTAAGACTTGCAGCATAGTTGCCACCCACCTTATATATACCTGTGCCGAGCGGAGCAGCACGGTCATAGTCGCGGATGATGACGTACGGATTGCTGGAGAAGCCACCCTTGAAGTAAGGCCCAACCGGAGTGACGAAGATGAGGAACATATACTCCGAAGCCGGATGTACTCCTACCTGAGCCGATGTGCCGATGAGCAACGGACGGATGTAGAGCGTGGCTCCACTCTCGTATGTAGGGATATACTCCTGATTGAGACGCACTACCTTCTTCACCATCTCAACGAACAGCTCTGTAGGCAGCTCGGGCATCATGATGCCACGGCATGTCGACTGCAAGCGTGCAGCGTTGTCCTCAACACGGAACACACGCACTTTGCCGTCGGGACAGCGATAAGCCTTCAATCCCTCAAAAGCCTCCTGACCATAATGCAGACAGGTGGCTGCCATGTGCAGTTTCAAATACTCGTCGGAGCAAACTTCAATTTCACCCCACTTACCGTCGCGATAGCAGCAACGTACATTGTAATCGGTCGGCATATAACCGAACGAAAGTTCTGACCATGCTATATCCTTCATAATATTATTATGGTTATGTTATCTTTCAAGACAAAAGTACGAATAAAAAGAATCACGTGCAACTATTTCAGACGAAATTTTCTATTTTGCTGCGTTTCCGTCTGTTATGATAGCTTTCTCGATGTCTTCCTTATAGTTCAGATTCATCTTGCGATAGATGTCGTGCATGTGGAGCAGACGGTCGGCGAAGCTGCCGAACTCGCGCTGGTTCTGATTGGTCCACTGCACCTCGGCAAGGGCTGCAAGACGTGGCAGCAGTTCCCATTCGAGCTTCTTGGTGTCGGACACCCACTCTGTCCATATACATCCCTCGGCACCGATGACGTTGGCCTTCTCGCTGTCGGTGAGTTCGGCAAAAGCAGGATTTACGTCATAAACACGCTTGATGCTCGGTATGCCGGTTATCTGATTGATGCGTGGATTGGAGAAGTAGAAGTTGGTGATAGGAGCCACTATGGTTTTGTGTCCTTCCTTGGCTGAGCGTATAGAAGCTTTCTGACTTGTCCATGCTATTACGGTGATGTCCTTCGACGGTGTTCCGTCGAGTATCTCGTCCCATCCCAGAATCTTACGGCCACGGGCTTTAATCTCCTTGGCTACTTCGCCCATAAACCACGACTGCAACTGCTCCTCCTTAGAGTGGCCCTCAATGTCCTTCAGTCCGAGAGCGGCAATCTTGGCCTGGCAACGTTCGCATTCCTTCCAGCGCTCCTTAGGACACTCGTCGCCACCGATATGAATATACGGTGAGGGGAAGATGTCCATAATCTCGTTGATGACATCCTTGGCAAGCTGCAGGGCGAAGGGCTGACCGGCACACATCACTTCGCGAATCACGCCGAAGTGGCAGCACACGTCGTACGGACCTCCGGTGCATCCCAACTGCGGATAAGCTGCCAGTGCCGACTGGATGTGTCCGGGCATGTCCACTTCGGGAATCACAGTGATGTGGCGTTCGGCTGCATAGCGCACTATGTCGCGTGCCTCGTCCTGTGTGTAATATCCCGATACGGGCTTGCCGTCGTATTCCTTACCGCCAGGCAACACCGTCTGCTTGCGCTTCGAACCAATCTCGGTTAGCAACGGATACTTCTTTATCTCGATGCGCCAACCCTGGTCTTCAGTCAGATGCCAGTGGAAATAATTGATGTTGTGCATTGCGAGCACATCGATAAACTTCTTGATGTAGTCGACCGAGAAATAATGACGACCGCAGTCGAGCATGAATCCACGATAGGCAAAGCGTGGCGCGTCGTGAATCTTGGCAGCCGGCAATGCCACCTCTTTAGCTTCGCTCACCATAGGCAGTGCCTTTGTGAATGTCTGCAATCCACGGAACACGGCAGCATGTGTGGCACCGTTGAGAGTGATTATTTTCTTTGTCACATTGATGTCGTAAGCCTCGTCGCCACCAGCTACGCTTGCTACGCCCAGACGTATCTGGTTGGAAGCCGAGCGGTCTGTTGCACTGATATCGATACCGGTCATAGCCTTGACATACGACACAAGGAATTCGGCGTTGCGCTTCTGCACAGCGTCGCCTGTGGGATAATAAACTGTGGTGTGGGCGTTGATGACGAATGCCGGCTTGGCAACGACTTCTACCGACTGCGGCAATGGTATGACATTCCAGTTACCTGTCTTCACATCCTTTGCCGATACAGCGATGCTGCACAACAGGAGCAACAACGCAAAGAGTTTTTTTGACATAATAGATTTGTTTTTAAGTATACACAATAAAAATAATATAGGGAAAAGCCCCACCCCTAGCCCTCCCCGTAAGCCCCCCCCCCCCCCCCCCCCCCCCCCCCGCCCCCCCCCCCCT